>JAPLDC010000456.1 GCA_026391935.1 Bacteroidota bacterium
CTTTATGCTTTCAGAATATTCTCTATACGTTATTATTTTACAATCGAATTCCTCCATTATTTCTTCCAAGCGCCCAAACATATTTTTGCGATTAAAATACATTAATTTATTATAGAACCAACTGTCATTAATGCCAGGGTGCATGAACGATTCCTGTTCTGTATCAATATCGTAAGGATGAAAATAACTTATGACAGGCTGTCCCTTCGAAAAATGCTTTTCGAAATCCTTTTTAATAAGCATCATTGGAATAACACGAAAATAAACGCCACCGGAAAAGGGTACATTCAAAAAGTTGGTTCCTCTGACACTTACAGGAATTTCAAAAAGTTTTTCATTCATCATCCGTGGTTGTTCTCCAAAATCTTCCCAACCAAACAAAGGATTTTTCGCAGGAAGCACAGAACTGGAATATTTAAAACCCAGTTCAGATAAAATATCAAATGCCCAGGAAGTTTTTTCAGTGATCGAATATATAGGTGCTCGGTATCCAATTATATTTGTTGCTCCCGCATTTGATAAATTTTCAAGATTTTGCAGAAGATCATTTTTAAAATCTTCTTTTGTCTGATGCGTTACAGGAATATGTTTGTTTGAATGACAGGCTATTTCGTGTCCCTCAGAGATAATTGTTTTTATTAATCCGGGATAATGTTCAGGAATATCACCAACAGTAAAAAAAGTGGCTTTGGAGCGGTGTTTATTTAAAAAACGAAGATATTTTTCCACCAAAGCTTCCACTCTCGGCTTATAGCTTAAGCCATCCTGCATTCGTAAACGAACATCCTCCAAATCAACACTGAACAAAAAAATATTTTTCGCGGCAGCAGGCATTATACTATTGGTAATTTTCGTTATTTTGCTTTAAATTAATGACAAATTACGGAAAATTTAGCATAAAAAAACAATTATAAATGATAATCATTACAGGAATAACAGGTGGAATAGGAAATTTTTTATTCAATAAATTTTCGATATCGGGAGAACAAATTATCGGGACGTATCATTTAAATAAACCGGAAGGGGAAATTTATAAAAACACTATTCAACTTGATATCACAGATTATGCTCAGGTAGAAAAATTTATTCGCTCGATTCAATCATCATCAAAAGAGATCACACTGATAAATTGTGCAGGAGTAAGTGCTAATTCCTTCGCGCACAAATCAAAAATAGAAGACTGGGCCAATGTGATTAATGTAAATTTATTGGGAACCTTTTATCTGATCCGTGCTACATTACCAATAATGCGTGAACAAAATTTTGGCAGAATAATAAATTTATCATCCATTGTATCTCAAACAGGAGTTGTCGGCACAAGCGCCTATGCTGCTTCAAAAGCCGGAATCAACGGAATGATAAAAAGCATTGCATTGGAAAATGCACAAAAAGGTGTCACAATCAACAATATTAATCTCGGATATTTTAATGTAGGAATGATACAAACTATTCCTGATGAGATCCAGGAAACAATAAAATCTAAAATTGCAACAAAAGAATTCGGAGATCCTGAAAATATTTATTCAACAATACAGTATATCCGTAAAACATCATATTTAAACGGATCATGCGTTGATCTGAATGGAGGGTTAGTTTAGTTTAAGGTTGGAAACTTTTAAGTTCATACTATTTCATCTTCTCCTTCAGCAAAGCAATATCCTGAGCCAATTGTTTATTCTGCGATTGCAACTTTGAGATCACCACACTCAAGTGCAAAAGATAAATGAATATTGCAAAGATAGCAGCAGTAAAGACAAGGTTAGGTGGAGAATAAACGCCCACAATATTTGATACGATATCCAATCCACTTCTCCAAAAAGAGAATACTACCAAAACAGCAGTACATACGATCCACACTATTGAATATTCTTCTCTTAATTTTCCTTTGATAATTAATCGGACAATATACAATAAGAACAAAATACTTATTGCAATAGCAATGATCTGAATTTTTTCCATGTCTTTATTTCTTAAATTTAATTCTGATAAATGTATAAAAAATTGCCAATGAAACTTTAAACATATAATAGATAGATGAAACAGCATTTATGGAGGACACACCACCTTGCCGCTCTTTCATTGTGACGGAAACTTCTCCGATCTTCAATTTGTTTAACGAAAATAAAATTATCGCTTCCGGTTCGGGATATTCATCAGGATAATATTCACTAACAATTTCCAATGCCTTTCTATTTATCAGGCGGAAACCTGAAGTACTGTCAGTGACAGTAACACCAACCAAAAAGCGATTCAACCATTTAAAATAATTGATGCCGAATCGTCTCAGCATCGAAGACTGAAATCCCTCTTTTGAAATAAACCGTGACCCGATAATAACATCACATTTTTTTTCATTTATTGCTTCTACCAATTTTGAAATTTGGGATGCAGGATGTTGGCCGTCACCATCAATTTGAATTGCAAAATCAAATCCATTTTCGAATGCATATTTAAAACCTGTTTGTACCGCACCACCAATTCCTAAATTTATAGGCAGATCCAAGGCAATACAATTTAATTTTGAAATAATTTCGGAGGTGGAATCTCTGGAACAATCGTTCACAACAATAACGGTAATAGAAAAATTTTGAGAGCGAGCTTCTTGAAGGATATCATTGACAACAGCAGCAATTGCATTTTCTTCGTTATAAGCCGGGACTATTGCTGCTATTTTCATCATTATATAATTTTCAAATCTTCACATTCTCAAATTAAATAATTCCTTCCTTCAACAGATCATGTAAATGAACAAAGCCGAGGTACTTTCCTTTTTCAGTTACTACCAATTGCGTGATATTATATTGTTCTAATAATAACATTGCATTTACGGCCAATTCTTCTGCTTCAATTTTTTTAGGAGCAGCATTCATAATATCAGATGCTTTTAAATTACTTATTGAATCCGTTTTTTCAAGCATTCTTCTCAGGTCACCATCCGTGATAACACCAACTAATTTTCCTGCATCCACTACAGCAGTTGCTCCTAAACGTTTAGATGAAATTTCTACAATTACAGCTTTTATTGAATCACCAGGTTTCACTTGTGGTTTCAAGTTTTGTGATGCTATGTCACCTACCTTCAAATACAGCTTCTTTCCTAGCGCTCCACCCGGATGATATTTTGCAAAATCGCTGCTTGTAAAATCTCTGCAATCTAACAAACAAACCGCCAAGGCATCACCCATCGCTAATTGCGCAGTAGTACTTGAAGTTGGCGCCAAATTATTCGGACATGCTTCTTTTTCTACAGTTGAATTCAAAACATAATCTGCTTGCTTTGCTAAGAATGATTCTAAATTACCAACCAAAGCAATTAATTTATTCCCTCCCGTTTTCAACAAAGGCACAAGCACTTTTATTTCAGGCGTATTACCACTTTTAGAAATACAAATCACAACATCATCCTTCTGTATCGTTCCCAGATCACCATGTATAGCATCAGCGGCATGCATAAAAATAGCAGGTGTTCCCGTAGAATTCATTGTTGCTACAATTTTTTGAGCAATAATTGCACTCTTACCAATACCAGTAATAACAACTCTTCCTTTTGATTCAAAGATGAGCTTTACAGTATCAACAAAATCATCATTAATGTAATTTTGCAGATTTCGAACTGAGTCTGCCTCAATATTCAAGGTAGTTTTAGCTAGTTCTAATATTTTATCGATAGATTTATTCACTTCGTAGGACATTTAAAATAAAGTAGAGAAATGTTTGGCTGAGTAACAATTTTTTATTATATATTTACATTAGATAATTTGAAAACGACTATTCACAAGTTCCTGCATATAAAGGTATAAAAATAGTACATTTCAAAGATAATCATATCATAAAAATAAATTTTAAAAAACAGGTATTGAAAACGATCGATGTAGAAACATCCCTTTTAGATTGCTTACAGAAATATTTTGGATTCAAAAAATTCAAAGGTCCACAAGAAGCGATTATCGGAAGTTTGATGGCAGGAAAAGACACCTTTGTAATTATGCCAACTGGTGGCGGTAAATCATTATGTTATCAATTACCGGCACTTGTTAGTGAAGGTACAGCAATAATAATCTCTCCGCTTATTGCTTTAATGAAAAACCAAGTCGATGCATTACGCAACTTTGGTAATGAAGAAGGAATCGCACACTTCCTTAATTCATCTCTTTCGAAAGCTGAGATCACAAAAGTGAAAAAAGATATTACGGATGGGAAAACAAAATTATTATATGTTGCTCCAGAAAGTTTAACCAAAGAAGATAACATCGCATTTTTTAATGAAATAAAAATTTCTTTTTTTGCAATTGATGAAGCACATTGTATCTCTGAATGGGGACATGACTTCCGTCCTGAATACAGAAGATTACGACCGATCATCGAACAAATTGGTAAAGTGCCTATCATTGCTTTAACCGCTACTGCAACTCCAAAAGTTCAGCAAGACATTCAAAAAAATCTTGGCATGAGTGATGCCAATTTATATAAATCATCTTTTAATCGTTCTAACTTATATTATGAAGTTCGTCCGAAAGTAAATGTGATCAAAGAAATTATCAAATACGTTAAAACTCAGCAAGGAAAATCAGGTATCGTATATTGCCTTAGTCGCAAAAAAGTGGAGGAGCTTGCTGAAACATTGCAAGTGAACGGGATCAAGGCATTACCATATCACGCTGGACTTGAAGCAAAAGAACGTGCTAAAACACAAGATGCTTTTTTAATGGAAGACATAGATGTGATTGTTGCAACGATCGCATTTGGAATGGGTATCGATAAACCGGATGTACGTTTTGTAATTCATCATGATATCCCTAAATCATTGGAAGGTTATTATCAGGAAACAGGCCGCGGCGGTCGAGATGGCGGTGAAGGTAATTGTGTTACATTTTATAGTCATGATGATATTACGAAGTTGGAAAAATTCATGAAAGGCAAACCGGTTGCTGAACAAGAGATCGGGAAACAACTTTTAACAGAAACTGTTTCTTATGCCGAAACTTCCAGCTGCAGAAGAAAATTCTTGTTGCATTATTTTGGTGAAGAATTTAATGAAGATGAATGTGGTGGAATGTGCGACAACTGTCGTAACCCAAAACAAAAATTTGACGGTATGGATGATATTGCTCTTGCAATTGAAGCCGTTACTGATGTGAAAGAAAAATTCAAAACAAAAGATGTGATCAATGTTTTATTAGGAAACATCACATCCACTGTAAAATCATATAAACACAACGAATTAGAGTGTTTTGGAAAAGGTCTTGAAGACAATAAAAACGAAAAATACTGGAATGCTATTTTCCGTCAAGCATTAGTATCGGGATTATTATCAAAAGATGTCGAGAACTACGGATTATTAAAAGTAACAAAAGAAGGAGAAAAGTTTTTGGATAAACCTTATAGCATGATGGTTACAAAAGATCATGATTATGAAGGAACAGAAACAGATGACGAAGATGGTCCGTCAGGTGGTGGTAAAGTTGGTTCCGGAGCTGATGAGATTTTATTTGCAGCATTAAAAGATCTGTTAAAACAAACAGCACATAAATTAAAATTACCTCCTTATGTAATTTTTCAAGAAGTTTCATTGGAAGAAATGGCCATTCAATATCCAATTAAAATGGATGAATTGGTTAATATTACCGGAGTTGGACAAGGGAAAGCACAAAAATTCGGAAAGCCCTTCCTTGAACTTATCTCTAAATATGTTGAGGAAAATGAAATTGAACGTCCTTTGGACATGGTTGTAAAATCGATCGTGAATAAATCGGGACTAAAAGTTTACATCATTCAAAACATCGACAGAAAATTACCTTTAGAAGATGTGGCAAAAGCAAAAGGCTTGAGTTTAGCAGATCTGATCATGGAGATAGAAAGTATTGTTCACTCAGGAACAAAAGTAAATATCAGTTATTATATCAATGATATTTTAGATGAAGATAAACAGGAAGAGGCAATGGAATATTTCAAAGAATCAAATTCTGATTCTATTGCGGAAGCATTAAAAGAATTAGGAGAAGATGAATACAGCGAAGAAGAGGTTCGATTGATGCATATTAAATTTATGAGCGAATTCGGAAATTAAGACTTTTCATTTTGTGGTTAAAAA
>JAPLDC010000428.1 GCA_026391935.1 Bacteroidota bacterium
AAATAATTTTCAAAAAAATTGGAGTTTGCATCAATCAAGTATTAAAAAAAAGCTGTTCCATTAACTTAATGTTAAAGGAACAGCCTTAAGGATCCTAGAATATTATTTTTGAATAATCAATTTATCGGTTTTGATGACATTATTATTTTCATCACTTACAGAGTATATATATAATCCCATTGGAAAATCATTAACATCTATTAAAGTTGTTCCTGCTTCAATTTGTTTCTCTGCAACTTTACGACCAGTAACATCATATAAAACAAATATAGCTTTCGGAGTCAGATTATTTTTGATAATGATACGATCAATTGACGGATTCGGACCAACAGTAAGGTCAAATTTCGGTTGAGTAACTATTCCGGTAGCAGGTGCAAACACAAGGTTCACATCATCAAAGAAAGCAGTACTACCTACAAAGTGAGTAACAGCATCTTTGCTTGAAGATAAAATAAAAATTGATTTTGCAATCGGGTTCGCATTACGATAAACGATTGCTTTAGCAAATCTTGTATACGATCCAACTGTTGTTGTCGGTGTGGTGAATCGTGCATATCCAATTGTATCAGTATCTCCTCCAGCACCTAATAATTGTATTTCTGCAAATCCGTTATCACCTGTTACAGGTGTGTATTTATAGAAACCAACGATACTATCAGGTCTTAAAGTATAGGCAATACCACCACCAATCGTTTGAGAAGTTGTATTGATAGTTCCAGTTGTTGCAATTCCATTCGCAGTTTGTCCGAATACAGATTTTGTAATTAATTTTATTGCAGCTGCTCCGCTATGAATATCTGCTGCTGCTGTTGCTTTAATACACGTGTAAACACCAAGAGTTCCTGTTGAAGGATTTAAATTATCCCAACTATTAGGAGTATCGTAACTTGGAAATGAATTATGTGTCCAGGCTTCAAATCCTGCATTTGGAGTTGCTTGTGCAAAAAGTCCTGCAGAAGTAATAAATGTTGAAACAATAAGTGTAAATATTTTTTTCATGAAGTTGGGGTTAATTTAATTTAGATTTGTTTATCTAACAAATTTAATCATTTTTTTTTGTTTTACAATTTCTCTTTCTCTACCCAATCGCCATGCTTTTTAATCAATTCCACAAGTGCATCTACCGCCTTATCCGAATTCACATTCCGCTCCACAACTTCTCGGCCTTTATATAAAGTTATTTTATCTATGCCCGTACCCACATAGCCGTAATCAGCATCAGCCATTTCGCCCGGACCGTTTACAATACATCCCATGATCCCGATTTTTATTCCTTTTAAATGATCGGTACGGCTCCGGATCTTCGCTGTTGTTTCCTGAAGATCAAATAATGTTCTTCCACAAGATGGACAAGAAATATAATCTGTTTTGGAAATACGTGTTCTAGTGGCTTGTAAGATACCAAATGCAACCGCATTTAGATTTTTTGTGGAGGTGCAATTTTTTTGTGAGATCCAGATTCCATCACCAAAACCATCTAAAAACAAAGCACCGAAATCAGTGGAAGCATGCAATTGAATTTTCTCTTCAGAGATATTAGAATAGTTCCTTTTTATGATAACCGGGGTATTCATTTTATTTTGAAGTAACGCAAGAAACATTCTTCTTTGCTCCGCCATTCCATGTTCATTTGACGTTTCGAGAACGAAAACACAATTTGAAAATTTGAAATCTGAAGAATTTGAAATCTGAAGAATTTCGTTTATTGTAACCAAAATAAAATTTAGGCTCTCCGATTTTTTGTGTGAATTAACAAATTCATCAAACGTAAATAAAGGATAACATCTAGTTACATCGATTAAATTATTCCAAGTAGCTGCGTTATATATTAATCCCAATGTTCCCGGAATTTGAAAATCAACGTTGTTGTCGCCAACAAAAATATAATCACATGCCTGATCGGTGAGGTTCCACTTATCTGAGGGTACCGAATAATTATTTCCAACTGCATAAAATGATGCTGCAGTAATATTTTGTTTTTCACTATAATCGGCAATAACACGAGGAACATTATGGCCACCAATATTTACAACTTCCCTTGTAACTCTTTTTGCAAAATCGTATGGAGAATAAAGTAAATTTTTTATTTCAGGAATTGCTTTATGCTTTACTCTATTAGAATAACGTTCAATTAAATTTTTTGCAACAGGAATTTCAAATTCAGGATCTTCTGTTAATGAAACACGCACAGTATCACCAATACCATCTTCCAAAAGAGTTCCTATTCCGACAGCTGATTTTATTCTACCATCTTCACCTTCACCGGCTTCTGTAACACCTAAATGCAACGGGTAATTCATATTCAATTCCTGCATTTTCAAGATCAACAAACGGTATGCCTGCACCATCACCTGTGGGTTGCTGGCCTTCATGGATAAAACAATGTTGTAATAATTATTGTCTTCACAAATGCGCAAAAATTCCAAAGCGCTTTCTACCATTCCCAATGGTGTATCACCGTATCTGCTTAGGATACGATCGCTTAATGAACCATGATTCGTTCCGATTCGCATTGCAGTGCCATACTCTTTACAAATTTTTACTAATGGAGTAAAGCGTTCCCTGATCCGATCTAATTCAGAAATATATATAGCATCGGTGTATTCAATATTCTCAAATTTCTTTTTGTCGGCATAATTCCCAGGATTCACGCGTACCTTTTCAACTATGCGGGCGGCTAATTCTGCAGCATTCGGAGTAAAATGAATATCTGCGATCAAAGGCGTATTGTATCCCCGGGCACGTAATTCTTTTTTAATATTCTCTAAATTCTGAGCTTCTTTAATACTAGGTGCTGTTATCCGCACATATTCACAGCCCGCATCGATCATCCTGATACTTTGCTCAACCGTCGCGATCGTATTCAGAGTATCCGTTGTTGTCATGGATTGTATGCGAATCGGATTATCGCCACCCATCGGCAGGTCGCCTATGGTTACAACACGGGTTTTATATCTTGAATATTGCGTTATACTATTGCAATAAAGTTTAGTATTCATACGGATCTTATTGAATTACAAATTTAGGATAAATGCATAAACTATCTCCTTTTTTTTGTAAATTTGAAATGGATGAAACAATGGGCTTTCCATTATCTTTTAAGATTCACGAGTACTATTAATGATAAATCACACAGGAAAAATAATACCGCTTTTTCCTTCCATATATTATACGTTATCTACTTTTTAGTTTCTTAATCGATCGTTTTTTATAATTTGAACATGAAATGCTATAGAACGAATATTTTCATTATTATTGACTATTTAAAGTTTATTACTTTTTTGAATACGTAAGATTTTAAGATTTTGATTTTAATACACCTATTTTGTGTTGCACATTTGTATCATCAAATTAGAAAATGAACAAAAATGAAGAAAGTCCTTTGTCTTACAATCTTTATCCTTCTTTTTCACAAAGGAGTTTTTTCACAAACTACTTATATAAAAACAGTTGTGCATGTTCTATATACAAGCGGATTAGACATTTCCGATGCTTCAGTCCTGAATTATATTAAGGATGTCAACGATGGATTTGCAAAACAATTAACTCCCACCTTTACAAGGGTAACACCAATTTTTGATACACTCTGGTCAAATACTAATATACAATTATGTTTAGCAAATTTTGACCCGAATGGATTACCAACAAATGGAATAACGCACACGTTGATTTCGGATCCTGAATATCCAGGCTTTACTCCTTCGGTTGCACCTTGGGATGGCACACATTATTTTAACATCTATTTAGCGCCGGTGTATAATGAACCCGGCTACCCAAGTTTTGTACTTGGAGGCTGGGCTTCAACACCCACAAATCCCGTATCTGGATCAACATGCAGCTTTGCCATAGCATCAACAAATAGCATCCCATATATTTCCGAATTATTGACACATGAAATCGGACATGTTTTTGGATTGGATCACCTTTCTGACGATGCTATTTCAGATACTCCAAAAGGAATAGAACCAGTTAGTCCATCAACAGGATACTCCACCAGCTGTTCTTCCACTTTACAGTCAGCAAACACATCCAATTTATCACAAGATGGAATGCATTGGGGTGGCATAGATCCACCTGATATGGTAGAGAATTTCATGGGTCTATCTTTTTGCTGTTCGTATATGTTTACAAACGGACAAAAGAGTTTGATGCAAGCATATATACAGACATACTTGTCAGGCTGGATTTCGAGCTCTTGCTTCACGACAAACATAAACGATTTCACTTTAGGAAGCGCTGCGTTAGAACTTTATCCAAACCCTGCAATTGACAAAATTTATATTAGTAATGCAAAAACTGAGCAAAAACAAAGGTATTTAATAACAAATAACCTTGGGGAAAATGTGTTATCAGGAGAAATTAATAATAACAATACCGCAATTAATATTGTATCCTTAGCAAAAGGGATTTATATGATCCGATTTTCAAACAACACAAACAATCCACTCAAATTCATCAAACAATAAAATAGAAAAATACAAACAACTAAATACTTATAAATATGAAAAAAATTAAAAATCAACTAATTTCAAAAATAACTAAGGTTACTTTTTTCCTAGCCTTCGTTTGCTTCGGCTTTGAAGTAAACGCACAATGTACTGCGGGTTACACTTTTATTGTTGACCCAGCAAATAACGGAGACGTTGCATTTACAAATACTTCCTCAGCAGGAACAGGGTTAAATTATTACTGGTCATTCGGTGATGGCAATTACAGCACGTTATTAAACCCTGGAATACATACATATGCAAGCACAGGAACGTATACAGCATGTTTGACGATTTACGATTCACTTGGAATGTTTGACAGCACCTTAGGATGCTACAACACTTTTTGCAATACAATAGCAGTAATTAATCCTACAGGAACGTCTTCTTGCACCGCCTCTTTTATCGCTTTTGATTCTATAGGGTATGGTTATTTTATTAATACGTCGGCTGGAACAGGATTAACAAGCAGCTGGTCTTTTGGTGATGGAACCAGCGGCACAAGTACCGGTGACATAACTCATTTATATGCTTCTCCGGGAACCTACATAGTTTGTTTAACCATCAGCAATTTTTTAGGAACTTGTACTGATACATTTTGTGATTCAATTACAATTGGATCCGGATCAACAGGATCGTGTATGGGAATTGTAAATCCTATATTTACTTATTCTGAATCAGCTGGCCTTGCATCTTTTTCAAACACACCTTCAGGTTCCAGCCCGATTTACTTCTGGGATTTTGGTGATGGCACTTCAAGTTCAACTGTTGGAAACAATTCGCATTTATATACTGCAAACGGAACATATTTAGTTTGTCTTACAGTATACGAAACAGGCGGTGGCACAGATTCTTGTCAATACTGCAACTATGTTACAATTAGTGGCTTAACAAGTTGTGATGCAACTTTTAACATCATCCAGGATTCAACAAACTTGTTCAATTACTTCATTTATAATACAGCAGCTCTTGCAGCAGGGACAACATATTTTTGGGATTTTGGTGATGGAACAACATCCACACTTCAATACCCGTCACACACCTATTCAATCACCTATCCAGTAATGATATGCTTAACTATATCAACCGGACCAGCCTGTACAGCTACTTATTGCGATTCAATAAATCCCGGACATACATCTGGAACGTTCACGATAAATGTACTTCCACTGGGTGTACAAGAACAAACTAGTATCGTTTCCTCATTTGAAAATTATCCGAATCCATTCAGTGATAATACAACAATAAATTATTCCATCAATAAAGATGCAAATGTATCTATCGTAATTGTTGATCTTTTGGGAAATAAAATTGCTGAATTAGAAAATGGAAATAAAACGGGTGGAAATTATTATACTACCTGGAACGCTTCATCGGTAGCAGAAGGAATGTATTTGCTTCAATTGAAAGTCAACAATACTGTTTCTACTAAAAAGATAATAGTTTATAGATAATTTGTTCAATTAGTTTAGAGAGAAATCCTGTTCAGAATAGTGGACAGGATTTTTTTATTCCTTTTTCAGATATTGTTTTAATAATCCGTTTCCAAAAATGGTTGCAAGAATGATCATTGTTCCTAGATAAAAACCGGGAGTCATTAATTCATCTTTTTTCCAAAGAATATAAGCGATGATAATTCCATAAATGGTCTCTAAATTTACAGTGAGAGTAATAGTATAAGGACTTATCTTTTTCATCAGATTAACGCTTGCTATAAAAGGAAATGCTGTCCCTAAAATCGACAATACAGAAAGCCATCCCCATCCTCCAGGACTAATGCTAAAAAATTCGGGCTTAAATTCTCCAGTAAAAAAAAGATAAATTGTCAATGCTAAAAACCCTCCTCCCAATTCATAAAAAGCTATGACAGGTGATGAAATCCTTCTTACAAGCAAACCATTGAAAACAGTAAAAAAAGAAGAAGTTAGCGCAGCCAGCATTCCAAAAATAATTCCTAATGTGTATTGCGTTTCAACTTGAAAGATCAGAGCAATCGCTCCGATAATGACCATTCCAAAAGCTATTTCATAGCGAATGATCTTTCGTTTATAAAATATCGGTTCAATAATAGAAGTAAACAATGTTCCTGTTGCAAACGCCACCAAGGTAACCGACACATTCGAAACATTGATCGCGTTGTAAAAACAAAACCAATGAAAGGCGATGATAGCACCTATTCCAACAAGGCGAAAAATATCCTTCTTAGGAAGCTGTATGCTTTTTTTTGTAAGAATTAGATAGGAAGAAACGGTGATCACAGTGATCAACATCCGAAACCAAACTAACTGATAAGCAACAACGCCTTCAATATTGATGAGTTTACCAAGAATCGGAGACCAGCCCCAGATGAGAACAATAAAATGTAATAAAAGAAGATTTTTATTTTTGAAAAGCATATATTTATTTTGCCCCAAAAGATTTATG
>JAPLDC010000366.1 GCA_026391935.1 Bacteroidota bacterium
GTCTGTTGAAACTGCTGCTATCCGTGAAGTAGAGGAGGAGTGCGGAATTGGAAAGTTAAAAATTATAAAGGAAATAGAATCTACCTACCATATTTACTATTTGAAAGGAAAAGAAGTATTGAAGCGTACCTATTGGTTTGAGATGAATTGTAAGGATGAGTCGGCATTGGTTCCTCAGCTTGAGGAAGGTATTACAGAAGTAAAATGGTTGTCGAAAAATAATTTGAACCAGGTTCTTGAAAATACATATGAATCCGTTAAAGAAGTGATGAATTTTATTTCCTAACGATTCTTTTTATCACCCACCATTTGCGCTTTACCTTTTGGTTTTACGATATCAAAAAAAGCGCGGTCAATATCTTCTTCCGGACTATCTGCTGGAACTTGAATAAATTTCCCATCTGGATCTATCAAAAAATAAGAAGGCATAGATCTGATTTCGTAATTGCTTTTTAATTTCCCTAAGGAATTGTCATATAAAAATAACCAATTGTATTTCGGGTTTTTTAACAGAAATTTTTTTAATTCTTCATCTGTTTTGTCTGAAGATATACTTACAAAAGTTATCCGTTCCCCATACGTTTTTATTAAGGATGGAATAATTTTCATTTGTTGCTGACAGGCGGAACACGTCGGGTCGTAAAACATCAGATAAACATATTTTTTAGTTCTGAGGTCATCAAGACTATGTGTTACGCCTGTTTTATCAGGCAATTCAAATAAAGGCGCTTTACCGCCTGCCTTTAATTTCGAAAAAGAGTTTAAAATAGTTTGAGCAATGCGTTTGTGCTCCGCGATAGTAGTTTCTTGAGTTATCTGTTGCAAAATTGCTATTATGCTTGGCCTTTTGAAAAAATTATCATAATAAGCTTCATACAATCCTTTTATTAATACCAATTCCCTTATGGTGTCGTTTTGTAAAAAAACATCACGTTTTAATACGTCCATCGTTCCTGAAAAACTACCACGATCGTTGATTTGGAAGTTCAATACTTCTCCCGGTTTTGTCATTGAAAAGTCCTGAACTTTTTGTTTGAAAAAATCATTAAAAAAGATCATATACTCTGGATTATTATAAAGGATAGGCTTTTGAAAAAGATATTCAGCAAATAATTTTTTCTCACTCATTTTTGTTTTTTGTTCGAGTGCAGCAATTGTATACCGGATATAATTTTTAAAATAGGGATTATTGACAGTCGAATAATATTCATTCATTGCTAATTTAAATGAATCGATCTTTGTTTGTGCCCTTACTCTTAGGTAAGAATTGACCATGAAGTCTTCGAATCGGTCATCATAATTCATTGTCAATGAATTAATTTCTGTTTTACTTTTTAATTTGATGGAAAGTTTAACATCGTGCTCCAGGTTGGGGTTTTGATAGGTCGTGGAATCCGGAGGAAATAAAATGATTTCATAATTTCCATTTGGCTCAACATACAGGGAAGAAATATTTTTTTCTACTTTCAACGTAATGTATTGAATGTCTTTGGTGTTAAATTCGAGTGTAAAATTACCGGCCGAGTCAATTACCGAATATGTCAATTGCTTTTGAGTATTGGATATGTAATCGTTGTTAACCCATACGCCAATTTCTTTATAGGCATAGTTTTTTCCAACACCTTTCAAAATCACATTTTGTGCCTGTGAAAAAAAGGATAGAAAAATGCTTGAAAGGATTAAAGAAATTTTATTCATCTTATTTTATTTCTTTTAGATCAAGGTTTCGCCAAGCTCTATTTATTGTTGGTCATTGATTGATAAAAATAAAATGACATTTTTGTTTTCGACTGGAATGCAATTTTTATGCCTGATTACATTGCTTTTAAATCAATTCCTTTCGGGACAAAAGGGGAGGCATCACCACCATTTCTGATTATATCACGCACAATTGTTGAATTTATTGCAGAAAGTTCGGGAATTGGTAAAATAAATATCGTTTCGATTTGCGGAGCCATCACTTTGTTGTTTTGAGCAATAGATTTTTCAAATTCAAAATCTGCTGAAGTGCGCAATCCACGAAGTATAAAATGTGCATTTATTTTTTTGCAAAATTCTATAGTTAATCCTGTATACGATTCGATACGCACCTTTGGTTCATTCTCAAAAACGTATTTTATCCATTTTTGACGCTGTTCGATAGGGAAATAACTTTGTTTGTTGCTATTGATACCGATGGCAATTATTATCTCATCGAAAAGTGGTAAAGCTCTTCTTAAAATATTTTCATGTCCTTTTGTGATTGGGTCAAATGAGCCGGGAAATATTGCAATGCGTTTATCCATGACAGTAGAGTTACAAATTATTACGAATTTACGAAAACTTTTTAATTTACGATCATTCGCAAAATTCAATTGAACAGGTCTTATTCATTGCCTTTTTGCTCGAAAATTGAAAAGTTTACATTTCCATAACTGCGGTGTTCTTTAAAATTTGGTAGTTTGGATAGAACTGTATTTGGCCCATGCTCAACGATTAGCCAGCCACTTTGTTTCAATAGATTGTTGGCAAAAACAAGCTCGGGAAGAAGTTCAAAGTTTTCCATTTCATAAGGCGGATCACAAAAAATAATGTGATACGGAACAGTTGAACGTTTTAAAAAAGCAAAGGCGTCAGATTTTATTACTTTAACAGCTTCCATCTTAAAATCAGCACTCGTTCTTTTTGTAAATTCGCAACAATGGAAATTACTATCCACACAGGTAATATCACCACATCCTCTGGAAGCAAATTCATAGGTGATATTTCCTGTTCCACAAAAGAGATCCAGGATCTTTAATCCTTCAAATTCAAAATGATTGTTTAAGATATTGAAGATACTCTCTTTCGCAAAATCTGTAGTTGGCCGTACAGGAAGATTTTTTGGAGGGTGAATGACTCTTCCTTTGTGTTTCCCACTGATGATACGCATTATGATGAATGGCTATTGAACAAAGTGAAATAAGAATGTTTTGGTAGTGTTTGAAGTTGATAACTGTAGTCACTATCTCCACTGCGTTCCTCAAATTTTATATTACGGATGTATTTATTGGCAAGTGTATATACTATAGCCGTTTTTTCTAATTCTCCCAATAATAATGTTTCTATTTTTTCAGGATTCAGTTGCAATTGTTCACATGCAAACATAAGATAATAAATAAAATCTTCTGGAGTATGGTAATTAAATGTGTTGTAAAAGACTAGTTTTTTTCCGTCGATAACAAGCGTTTCAAAGTGTGTCGACTGAATATGAACATAAAGCTTTTTGCCTGTTTGGTTTTTATTATTTGCAACCAAAGTGTCAATTAATATGCTGGAATGATGGTGGTATTGTATATTCGTATAACTAGCATTCATTTTTGTTTTCAAGGATAGAGGAAAAGCAAAAATGTTTTTTGCTTCCAGGCTTTTTATTTCATCAACAACTATAATTTCATTTCCTTCCAATGAAGCATTGAAATCCAAGTACATCTTTTTTCTATCCTCTTCAAATAATACATTTGGAATAAGCGTAGAAAGATTATTTACAATGATACAAGCCACAGATTGAAATTTATGACCGGTGAGTTTGCTGTCTTTTAACAGGGAATCGTATAGGTCGTCTAAGGTCTCAAAATTAGAAGTGCTCACTACTTTGTATTGCTCTAAAGCAATGTATTTGTTTTTTTGATTGTCGTGAACAGCAACCTGAATGTCATTCATGCCGATCTGAAGAAGCAATTTATAGGATGCTGTTTTTTTTGCATCAAAAGCCTCATCAATGAATGAATGAATTTGTGTTAGCCTGTTTTTTATTTCAGTTGACATGAGTCACAAAGATATAAATTTTAGCGGTTCATTTTTAATTGTAATTCATTCCTGCTCTTTATCGTTCATATTCGTAAATTCGTCCTATTCAGAATACGATAAAATGAAGCAAGAGGAATTTAGTAAAATATTAATAAGCAGTTTCCCATTTGAAACAACAAGTGGGCAGCGGATATTATTTACTAAACTTTCCGAATTTATTCTCAATAAAAATGCTGATCAGATCTTTGTTTTAAAAGGGTATGCAGGAACTGGGAAAACGACTATCGTTCGATCCTTGGTTCAAAGTTTGCCAGCTGTGAATGGTAAAACAGTTTTGCTAGCTCCTACGGGTAGAGCAGCCAAGGTGCTTTCAAATTATACAGGAAAACAGGCTTATACCATTCATATGCTATTCATTGGTGACACTGCTCAGTTGCCACCAGTTGGATTGGATGTTAGTCCGGCACTCGACATCGAATTTTTAAAAGCCTCTTTTTATTTTCAAATTGATTGGTATGAATTAACTGAAGTAGTTCGGCAATCAGAAGCTTCCGGAATATTAACGAATGCAACATTCATCCGTGATCAGATAAAAAATAGTTCAGGCAGCAAGCCTCATTTTCAAGTAAATAGTTTTAAAGATATTATTCGGCTGGGAGGTGATGAGTTAGAAGATGCACTGAATAGTACTTATTCGAAATACGGCGCAGAAGAAACGATGGTGATCTGTCGTTCTAATAAGCGGGCAAATATTTTTAATCAGCAGATCAGAGCGCGTATTCGTTGGCAGGAAAATGAGTTGTCTGCAGGTGATTATATGATGGTGGTAAAGAATAATTATTTTTGGCTTCCCGAAGAATCTAAAGCCGGATTTATTGCTAATGGCGATATTATTGAATTGATGAGTATCGGAAAAATTCAGGAGATGCATGGATTCAGGTTTGCTGATGTGAGAATGCGTTTGATCGATTATCCGGATGAACCGGAATTGGAAACACGTTTGATATTAGATACTATCATGAGTGAAGCGCCTGCCCTCTCGCAGCAAGACAATAAACGTTTGTATGAATCTGTTTCGATGGATTATAATGATATTCCGGATAAACGATTGAGATTAAAAAAGGTGAAGGAAGATGGTTTTTTTAATGCGCTTCAAGTGAAGTTTGCTTATGCAGTAACCTGTCATAAGGCACAAGGCGGACAATGGCCATGTGTGTTTGTGGAGCAAGGTTATTTGACAGATGAAATGATCAATACAGAGTATCTGCGTTGGCTGTATACTGCTGTTTCAAGGGCTTCTGAAAAATTGTATTTGGTGAATTTTAATAAAGATTTTTTTGAATAGTCAAACAACTATTCGTCCTTCTCATAAGCAAGCCCAATCTTTGAAGTGAATTTTGGCCAATCGATGAGTGTACCATTTTTTTCCTTCACTTTTATATTTGAAAAAAATAGAGTAGTGCCTTTATCAACGCGTTTGATCTTATTTTGCATAGTTGATGATAAGGTCGTTCCGATCACCGTTTCCTGAGAAGCGATTCCCTGAATAGTAACCATCACATCAAAAGATACTACTGCCGAGTCCAGAATGTTGCCGTAATAATCTTTCCCGATCAACCTGTTATTTACATTATCGAAAAATATAGAATAAACCTGACCCTTTTTTTGGACTTTAATAGTTCCACCATTATCTTGTTGAGCAATTAAAGAAAAGGAAAGAAAAATAAATAAAAATAAAAACAGATTTTTTTTCATCTTTTTATTATGGTTCAAATATAAGGCCATAATTCTAGTAAACAAAAAGCCTTGTTCAAATTACACGAACAAGGCTTTTCAAAAAGTAGTATTAATCAATTAAAATTTATAGGTTACTCCAATCGCAAAAACTTCTTTGAATTGCAAACGAGGACCTGTGCCATCAACCTTAATACCATTGACCTCACGTTTTACAGGAACAGGGATATTGTGATCATAGATCATGTTTGTACTGATGCTTGCAGAAATAAGTTTATTAACTTTCATTGAAAGTAGAAGCTCCCAATTGACCTGAATGTTTTGAGGGTTGTCCAAATAGTTAGTAAACAATTCTAATTTGGTTGCAAGGTTTACATTTTTCATTATGTCTTTTTTGAATGCGATCTTCACATAACCTCCAAACTGACTGTTCATCCTATTACCGTTTTTTACGATAGCGTATACGCCTGCTACACTGTCATATTTTGCAGCTTCAACGCCATACGCTCCTGCATCAGCAAGTTTTTGGTCATTTACAAAAACTGTTTTGGAAGTGATTGGAGAAATGAAGGCAGAAAAACTATTGTCCGTTGATTTATAATCCAAACCGATCGCACCAATTACATATGCAGGTGCCATAAAATGTGAAACAACGTTTGAATCATCAGGAAGATTATAGCCGTTATCAAACTGACTTTTGAAATTGACAAGTGCCGAATAATACCAATGATTATAAAATGCATATCGGCCAAGTTTCGAAGTGAAATCGATCTTGTCCTCATTCTTACGAACCTTGTCTGTGCCTGATTTTAGAAGGCCATAAGCCAGATCAAGATTGTTGTCCCAAGTCCATTTGTCTTTTTTGTAATTAGCGAATAAAGAAGTCAGGGCAGTTGCTGAAAATGAATTTTCGCCACCTGCAGCCCAATTGGTGAAACTGGATTGCGTTAAGTTTAATCCAATAAGACCACCTTTTTTCCAGTTTTTAGGAGCCGGTTTTATTGTGTCTATAGTTTGTGCGATAGAATTATTTGCAACAAGGATCACTCCCAGAAAGAATAAATATTTTTTCATAAAATAGTTTTATTTTTTTAACAGATCACGTATTTCAGTAAGTAGTTGTTCTTGAGTTGGTCCGGAAGGAGCAGCAGCTGCTTCTTTTTTCTTTGCTGCATTTACTCCTTTTATTACAATAAATAATGCAAAAGCAACGATGATAAAATTGATTACAGCGGAAAGAAACATTCCGTATTTTACAGAGCCAAGTAAAGTTAGGTCTTGTAAATTAGTTA
>JAPLDC010000109.1 GCA_026391935.1 Bacteroidota bacterium
TCACTGGTTCGAACCCAGTAGTTCCCACACTAATAAAGACAAGCCTTTCAGGAAACTGAAAGGCTTTTTTGTTTTATATTCGAAGGAAAAGAAGTATTCTCCTCAATCGTTCAAAATATTACAGAGCGCAAATATGATGAACAAAAGCTGAAAGAACAGAACGAATTATTAACAGCTAAAAATATTCAACTGGACGATTTTTGCAACATCGTTTCTCATAATTTAAGGGGCCCGATTGTTAACATTTCCATGCTTGTTGATTTTATTGAAAACAGCGAGGACGAAAAGGAGAGAAATGAAATTTTATCGAAATTTAAACCGGTGTTAAGCAGTTTAAACGAAAGTTTTAATGAGCTGGTGGAATCGCTTCAGGTAAGAAATGATCATGAAATAAAATCAGAAAATATTATTGTAAATGATATGCTGCAAAAGATTCTGGCAGGTATGGAAACAGAGATCAGCACTTTTGGTGCAAAAATTGAAATAGACCTAAACAATTCTCCTACGGTGCATTTCCCTGTCAAATACATGAATAGCATTTTGTTCAACCTAATAAACAATTCCTTAAAATACAGGTCACCGCTTAGAAATCCAATCATTAAAATAAAAACGGAAAAAATAAACAATAAAACCATTTTATCCATTTCGGATAACGGCATAGGTATCGATTTGAAAATGCATAAAAAAAATCTTTTTAAGATCAGAAAAGTATTTCATGAACATCCTGACGCAAAAGGATTTGGTTTGTTCATGACAAAAACCCAGGTAGAAGCTATGGGTGGAAAAATATGGGCAGAGAGCACACCCGGGATAGGAACTACTTTTTATATTGAATTTTTAAAAACATAAATTATTATTTTTTTAAAACCGGGTTTTGAAAACACAAACAATAATTGAAAATATTATTTAGGCTGGCGTATTCCATAAGGCAACAAAAAAAATTATTCACCTATGAAACATATCAATAACCTTGCGATCGTTGATGATGACGATATTTTTGTTTACATAACAAAAAAAACAATTGAGCAAACAGATCTTGTTGAACAGATAAAAGTTTTTGGTAACGGCTATGAGGCAATCAAATTTCTAAAGGAAAATATAAAAAACGCTGACGCTCTGCCCGAAATCATTCTATTAGATCTTAACATGCCAATAATGGATGGATGGGCTTTTTTGGAAGAGTTTGTGCTGCTTAAACCAAAGACCGATAAAAAGATCACTATCTATATCATCACTTCCTCCATTTCTCCGCATGAAATGAATAGGGCAAAAGGAATCACTGAAGTTTCTGATTTTATAATAAAACCTGTCACAAAAGAAAAATTTATTGAACTGTTGAATAAGTTATAAAAAAATTAAAGACGGTGAAGGTATTTGAATAGGAGAATTCCGAAATTAGATTATTGAAAAAATAAAAAAATTCCAACAGCGATAGACATTCATAAAAGACCGAAGCAAAAATGGACATCAAGATAATTACCTTTCAAATTCAGTTTTAAATTCTATTGCTGAAAGATGTCTGTTTTTTTATAAAATTCAAGCCCCTCATCATTTCGTTTGATTTCCCAATTAAAGGAATTACCCCCTACAGTATTTCCTGTTCATTTTTTTGCATTTTTATGATTAATGTCATAATTAACTATCCTTTTTTAAAAAAAAGTAGTACTTTTGCGCAAAACTTAAATAATCTACTTATGAAAAAATTAGTTACCCTTTTATTAATTATGGCTTCTTCATTTTCCTATTCACAGGACACAACTGCTTTGCGTTGGGTAAGTGTAAATGAAAATGGAATATTAAATTTCTTTAAAAATGACACCACTGACCTGACCTCTATTACAAGTGGATATGGAACTGGACAAGGTATCTTTATGAGTAACAAAGATAGTTTGCTATATGGTATCTTCTCAAATGGATTAAGCAGTGGTGACAGAAACCTCTATTCCATAAATCCTTTTACAGGGACGTTTACTTTAGTAAGAGATCTTGCAACAAATTACATTTCAAGTGCAGATATCAGTGAAGATGGTAATACATTATATTATATTGAAGGAAATGGTGCTGCTGGGCTAGGACGAGTTTCTTCTGTTGATCTAGCAACCGGTACAGAAACTTTTCTGACCAATGCTTTAAGTGACCCGGGAAGTAGTTCATACGGAATTGAATTCAACCCTACAGATACTAGTTTGTATGTTTTTGAAGGATCTTGGGCTGGTAATGACCGAGTACAAGCAATCAACCTTAACACATTGGTAAATACCAATAGTCCGATGGTAGGCTGGAGTACACAACTTCATGGTGCAAAATGGACAGGTACAGGAAATAAATTTATTGTATGTGCTGGTTACGGTTGTGATATGCTAATGACGGATGCCACTGCAAACAACTTAGTTTCTTTTTATTCTAATTGCAGTAATCATAGTGCTGACGTGGAAGAGTTCAAAACGTTAAGAGCAAAATCAAAGGTAATCCACATCTGTCCGAATACTACTGACAGCGCAATGATTAGTTTAATCTATGGCGGTACAAATTTTTCATGGTATAAAGACGGAGTCCTTTTGTCAGAAACAAATGATACGTTAATGGCATTTGATGCAGGCGTTTATCGCGCTTTGATTCAGATCGATACTACTTACATGTGGTCAGAAACAATCCAGATCATTCATGATGCTGTTCCTGTAGTGACTATCACACAAGCTACTAATGACGTATTGATTTGCCCTCTTGAAACTATTTTACTTCATGGAGCAAGTGGTGGAACATTGCAATGGTACAAGAACGGAACCCCTATCATTGGAGCAACGGCAAGCACTTACAATGCTACAACAGCAGGAGCATATAATCAAATGAAAACCAACACCAGTGGTTGTAAGGACTCTTCATCTGTTTCTTATGTGATAAATGATCAGTTAACCGGATGTGTAACTTCCATTAACAATGATCAGACTGAATCAAATATTACTTTATATCCTAATCCCGTAACTGATGCTTTAACGATTGAATCATCAGAAACGATCAATAGCATTATTGTTTATGATATTGTTGGTAGAGAAGTTTCACATTACGAAGAAGTTAAAAGATCAAACGCGAAGATCGATATGAGTGGACTGATGAATGGATCCTATTTGGTTAAAATAATTACCGAAAATGGGCAAGTAATCAAAAAAATTCAAAAATAATTTTCACACCTATTTCAATAAAAAAAGGGAAGCATTAGCTTCCCTTTTTTTATTGAAACAACTTTCATCTCCGAAGCAATTATGCAATATTTATTTAACATTTTTTTTGAGCAACGTAGCACAAATTAAAAACCTGAAGCTGTTATGAATATTGAAAAAATAAAAGATAACCAAGTCGTTTTAGTGTTTATGTTCTGCTTAATCCGTTATTCTTACAATTTTCATCGAATGAAATTATAATCTTTGAAAACAGAAATGAATAATACTTTTATTACCTTAGACGCGAAAGAATCTAGTTAATCCTATTTTTTCAGATATAACAACAAAAAAATCAAAACAAATGAGTCAAGAAATAAGAAACCTCGAACCAAAAAAACTGTGGAATAAATTTGCAGATCTAAATGCTGTACCTCGTCCTTCCAAAAAAGAAGAACAAGTTATTGAATTCATGAAAACTTTTGGTGAAGGGTTAGGCTTGGAAACATTTGTTGATGATGTTCAAAACGTAATAATCAGAAAGCCTGCAACACCAGGGATGGAAAACAGAAAAGCTATCGTGTTACAATCACACCTAGATATGGTATGTCAAAAAAACACTGACACAGTTTTTGATTTTGAAAAACAAGGGATTGAAATGTTTGTTGATGGAGACTGGGTACGCGCTAAAGGAACAACGCTTGGAGCCGACAATGGTATTGGCGTTGCTACAATAATGGCACTATTAGAAAGCAAAGACATTCCACATCCTGCTTTTGATGCCTTATTTACAATTGATGAAGAAACAGGTATGACCGGAGCTTTAGGTTTGAAAGGAGGAATACTAAAAGGTGAAATCCTTTTAAATTTAGATACGGAAGAAGATACAGAAATTGATATTGGATGTGCTGGCGGTATCGATGTAACAGCAACGCGGAAATATACTGAAGTTGCTGTACCAAATAATGTAATAGGATATACTATAACTATTAAGGGTTTAAATGGCGGTCATTCCGGAATGGACATACACAAAGGTTTAGGCAATGCCAACAAAATAATGAATCGTTTGTTATACAAAGGTTTTGAAAAATTTGGTTTGCAGATTTCCGAAATAAACGGAGGTAGCTTGCGTAACGCGATACCACGTGAGAGTGCTGCAAAAATAGTAGTTGCAGAAAAATCGAATGATGTGTTTATCAAAGAATTTAACACACTAAGTGCCGACATTAAAACTGAGTTCAGATCGGTTGAGCCAAAGTTGACAATTGAAATTTCAAAAAGTGACGTAGCGAAAAAAGTGATGGATGGTGAAACACAAAAAACAATTACAAAGGCTATTTATGCTGCTCACAATGGTGTTTATCGCATGAGCGCCGACATGGAAGACTTAGTTGAAACTTCGAATAATGTTGCCCGCATACTGATAAAAGATGGAGAAATATTAATTGGTTGCTTAACACGTTCATCAGTTGAAACTTCAAAGTTTGATCTGGCCAATGCCTTACAATCCACTTTTGAATTAGCCGGTTTTGAAGTCGCCCTTACAGGTTCTTATCCAGGTTGGACACCGAATGTAACTTCTCCTATTCTAGATGTATTAGTTAGTGTTTATGAAAAACAACATAAATCAAAACCAAGTATTGTGGCTTGTCATGCCGGTTTAGAATGTGGTATTTTAGGAACAAATTATCCGGGAATGGACATGATCTCTTTTGGACCTACTATTAAAGGGGCTCATTCTCCGGATGAAAGAGCCAACATTCCTTCCGTTCAAAAATACTGGAATTATGTTTTAGAAATTTTAAAGAATATTCCTCTTAAAAATTAATAAAATATCCAGCAATTTAATTCATGTGATTTCCTCTTTGAAGAAAATCATACGGATGAAATGATTTATTTCGCTCGCACTTTTTTTAGGCCTTGGATACCGGTATTAAAAATTGTTCCGATTGCTGCCTTTAGCACACTCATTGTTGGTTGAGGATCTTTCCCTCTACCCATCCGTTTCAACTGTTCGGTATACCAAACAATTTCAAGCGGCACTATTTTATCCAAGAACTTTATACCCGTTGAAAGTTGTTTCACAGAACTTTCAACATTTTTGCCGGCCAACAATTCATTCGGGAATTCAGGATGAACAGCAATAGACCTGGCAAGTCCAACCATATCACAAACTCCGTTACCAATCACTTCATTCATAACTTTAGAAGTTCTGAATCCGCCTGTTAACATCAATGGCGTTTTCACGATCTGCCTCACCTCTTCGCAGTATTCTAAAAAATAGGCTTCTCTGATACGAGTGCTGTCTTTACTATTTTTCAGACTACCTGTCATCACAGGCGCTTCGTAAGTACCACCGGATATTTCAATGAGATCCATCCCCTGCTCCGAAAGATTTTGCACAACTGCCATCGACTCTTCTTGTGAAAAACCACCTTTTTGAAAATCAGCAGAATTTAGTTTGATGCTTACCGGAAATTGATTTCCAACTTCTTTACGAATTGCTTTATAAATTTCACTTACAAAACGCATTCTATTTTCTATTGAACCTCCCCATTGGTCAGTTCGTTGATTGTGCAAGGATGATAAAAACTGACTGACTAAATATCCGTGAGCACCATGTATTTGCACACCGGTGAATCCATTGTCTTTTGAAACTTTTGCCGCATGTGCAAACCGTTCAATACTATCATAAATTTCTGATTCTGTGAGTGCACGTGGCTGATTAAACAATTTATTCAAGGGAGGTCGGAGGCCGATTGCAGATGGAGAAACAGGAGTCTTACTTAAAAATTTCGGGGATTGTTTTCCCGGATGATTTATTTGTGTCCACAAATGTGTATTATTTTGTGAACCCGCTTTTGCCCATTCTTTTAAATTAATATCTGAAAGTCCTTTTTCAAAAACAACATTACGTGGTTCGCCTAAAGCGGTTTGATCGATCATTATATTTCCTGTGATCAATAATCCACTTCCACCTTTTGCCCAACGTGAATATAATGTATTCAATGAATTGTCGGAGCGATGGTCCTTTGTCGCCATATTTTCGCTCATGGCAGATTTTCCGATACGATTTTTTATCACTGCTCCGCAAGGAAGTTTTAATGAATTGGCGAGTTGATTTATGGACATAAAAATAAATTTTATTATTGAATCAAAAGTACGCATTATCCTTCCATTCAAAAGGAAATCAAAACAACGATCTTAATAATAAAGAAAAAACTTTTTCTTCATAAAAAAACCTCTCCGATACATCAGAGAGGTTTTTCCATATTTCAAAATATTTTGAAATTTACTCTTTTATCAATTTAAAGATTTGTGTTGAATTTTCATCCAATACTCGCATCATATAAACTCCTTTTGTGAGATCAGAAAAATCGTGTTGTTCAATATTTTTTCCAGACCAAACAATTTGTCCGATAGCATTTATCAATTCAAACAACTCCGTTCCTTTCGGATTTTCTATTGTTATTTTATCCATAAAAGGATTTGGATAAACAATTAAATTGTTTGTATTGATGGCGTCAACATTAGTTGTAGCCCAAGAAATAGAAACATATCCACCGGCTCCTGCTTTTGCAACTCCGCCATTTCCATTTCCTCCACCTCCGCCGCCACCATAGTTCACACCAATAGCTGCAGCATCTGTAACATTACATGCGGCATCTGTAAATCCGGCACCTTTTCCTCCATTTCCACCCGGAGCTCCACCACTTAAACCTGCTGCACCACCCGGAGTCATACAAACACCTGTCCATGCAATCGTATTCCCACCAACAAAACCATTACTGGTTGCACCCGCAGCACCGCCGCCACCGCCACCGAAATATGTCCAGTAGCCTCCACCACCTGATCCGCCTGTTCGGTTTGCTGTTGTTCCACCGGTACCAACTCCTCCTGCACCGCCACCACCAATAGTAGGATTAGGAACTGAAGTACCATCCGCACCGCCTGTTGCTGAAATACCAATACTAGAAATACCTGTGACTGAACCACCTGTTGTACCAATAACTATCGAAAGAGACGATAATGGAGTAACGCTGTATGTGCCGATTGCGTAACCACCGCCACCTCCGCCGCCGCCGCCATTTCCTCCACCTGTACCTCCCGCACCAACAACTTCAACGGTAATAGAAGTAACTCCCGAAGGAACCAGAAAAACAGCGGAATTGGTAAACGTTTGAGGAGAGACTTGCGAAAAGGCAATACTTCCGATCAAACCAAATAATAATGTAAATTTTTTTTTCATTTTCTTCAGTTTAAATTGTTTAAATGCAAAAATCAAAACTAGATCGTCCAGGTGTTTTTTCCGCTGATCAAAGCATCCAAATCACCATTTCCTTTTGTTTTTATCGCATCAGCTATTTGTGCATTCATAGATGTTTCGTAGCAAAAACGATCTTCCTGATAAAATATTCCGAAAGGACGAGGTAACGCATTTTCCATTTTCGGACTATCGAAAAAGCGAACCAGGATACTCGCTTTTACGCGATCTGTTTCGTCATGAATCCAAAGGTCGTTTGCAGAAACATCTGCAACATTTACAATAACAGGTTTAAATCCGTCCAATTTAATTCCTTTGTCGCCATTC
>JAPLDC010000306.1 GCA_026391935.1 Bacteroidota bacterium
ATAAGGAAAGTGGTAAATGGACATACTGGGATGAATCCGGAAAATTAGTTGATACAAAGGACTACGGCAAGTAGTTCCTTGTTTGGTAGGTCGGCAATATGATAATTATCATATTCTCTTTAACGAAGATTTAACAATTTATTTTCTTCAAATCAAAAAAACTTTTAGTAACCTTGTCGCCGATTTATTTGTTTTAATTAAACCCCAACAAAAATGAAAAAAGTAATCATCACTTTTATCGGTATTTCCATTTTCCTAGTTTCTTGTACTTCAGATAAAGAGCAGCCATTGCCGGTAGGATGCACATCTACGATATATTTTGCAAAAGACGTAAAACCTATTATTGATGCTGCTTGTGTTGGATGCCATTTTGCAGGAGCTGGAATAGGTGATTTTGCAGTTTTTTCTGAACTAAAGGCTAAAGTTGATAATGGATCCTTCAAAAATCGGGTATTTGTATTAAAAGATATGCCATCACCCTCAACTCCACTTACAGCGGATGAATTAGGGAAATTAAATTGTTGGGTTGAACAAGGAGCACCTAATAATTAAGGGCTATTTTTTATGGGCATAGTTATTGTCATCATTCGTCTTATTCACTAAAAAAAAAACAATGAAAAAGGTATTATTATTCGGAATTTCAATGGTTATTGGAGCGAGTTCATTTTCTCAGATCTATATCGGAAAAGTATGCGAGATCAGCTTTTTTTCCAAAACTACAGTTGAAAATATTGATGCAGTGAACAAATCAACTACCCCTTTGCTTAATATTGCTACCGGGGATATTCAAATGAAATCTGCAATGACAGGTTTTGTATTTGAAAAGCCTTTGATGCAAGAACATTTCAATGAAAATTATGTAGAAAGTGAAAAGTTCCCTTATGCAATCTTCAAAGGGAAAATAAATGAGAAAATTGATTATACAAAAGATGGAGATTATAAAGTTACTGTAACCGGGAAACTAAAGATACATGGTGTTGAAAAAGACAGAACAATCGATGGTATTGTTTCAGTTAAGGGGGGCGTAATTTCCATTTCATCAAATTTTAAAATAAAATTTGCAGATCATAATGTTGAAATTCCAACTTTATATGCGCTGATAATTCCTGAAGATACTGACGTGAAGATTTCAGCAACATTTGAACCTTATAAAAAGAAGTAATTATGAAAATTAACTTTAAAAAATTAAATGTAACATTAGCATTTGTTGCTCTATCCATTGGTGTTTTTGCTCAAGATGATATGCTTGGACTATTAGACTCTGTAGGTGGCAAAAAGACACATGAAAAAGTAATGGCAACTTTTAAAGGGTCGAAAATAATAAATGCACAATCAACAGAAACAGTAAAAGCTAAAACATATGATTTTAGTATTACGCACCGTTTTGGAAATATGGGAACTGCTAGTAATGGTGGCGGTCATACATTATATGGGTTGGATGGTGTTACTGATGTGAGATTTGGTTTTGATTTCGGTATCACCAATGACCTAACAATAGGTATAGGCAGAAGCAAGCAAAGAGAATTGGTTGATGGTTTTGTAAAGTACAGATTGTTGACTCAAACTTTAGATAATCACATTCCTCTTTCATTGGCTATATATGCTGATATGGGTTATACGCCTCAACTTGCTAGTCAGTTTTATTCTGGAATGGTAGTTGATTCAACATTTAAACAAAGCGAGATGCATCGTTTTTCATATACGACACAATTATTGATAGCACGGAAATTCGGATGGCGCTTTTCAATGCAACTGACCCCAACATATCAACACCGCAATTTTATTTTAGCAGATATTAATGCTGATAATGGAAAAGTAGAAACCAATGATCTTATGTCGATGGGAATAGGCTTTCGCTTCAAATTCACCAAGCGTTTTGCTTTCATAGCCGATTATTTTTATACGTTTTCTGATTACAGAACAAATAATACCGCCAATCCATTTTATAATCCTTTAGCATTAGGATTCGAGGTTGAAACCGGAGGCCACGTTTTTCATTTGAATTTTACCAATGCCTCTGGAATTGTAGAAAACAATTTCCTTCCTTATACTACCGATAATTGGTTAAAAGGTGGTTATAAATTTGGATTCAATGTTTCCCGTGTATTTAATATCGGAGGAAGAAAAAAGCATAAATAAGCGTTTGAACAATATCAAAGAGGTCATTCATCAGAATGACCTCTTTTTATTTGTATGGAAATCACTAACTTTGTGGCGCTTTGTTAACCCAATCAAATATTATTACTACTTCCTCCCAAAATAGTTCTTCATCGGTGCCTGTTATTGACACCCTTCATACAACGTCATTATTTAAAGATAATCTGTTAACAAAAAAAACAGATGAACGTCAACTTCATTATACAAAGTATGATTATGGAGTAGCAGGTATTCTCTTATTTGCGTTTATTTTATTTGTTTGGCTTTTCGCGTCTAATAGAAAAAGATTAACGCAGCATATCAAGGCATTTTATATTAACAGGCATACTAATCAATTGGGGAGAGATGAGATCTCACTGGGAAACAGAGTCTCTGTTTTTTTGTCGATGTTGTTTGTGATCACTGTTACATTATTTATAGTTCAGGTTGCCGATCAATATTCTTTTTATTTCAGTGCTCATAGGTCAATTCTTTATTTTGAAATAGCCCTGATAATTTGCTTTGTATATGGAATAAAAATAATGGTTGTGAGGATTTTTGGCTTTATTTTCCAAAAACAGAAGGAAGCAGGAGATTACGCAATGATGATCTTCCTTTTTTGTAACATCCTTGGCTTATTTTTGCTGCCGATAGTTGTTTGTTTGGCTTTTGTAAAGGAAGTTTCCCCACTTGTTTTTATCTATTTAGGTTTTGGCGTTTCCGCCTTGTTCCTTTGTATTAGACTCATACGAGGAGTGATAATTGGCATAAACAGTATTGGTGTTTCCAGATTCTATTTATTTTTGTATCTTTGCACCTTTGAAATACTGCCTTTTGTAATTATGGTAAAGTTATTCTTTCAGAATATAAATAACCACTTATAAATAAACAGTATCGCATTTTGTTTCACGTAATAGCAACAAAATTGAAAGTAAAAACTTTACTTGTTTCTCAGCCTAAGCCTGAAGGTGAAAAATCACCTTATTATGATCTTGCAAAAAAATGCAATGTCAAAATAGATTTTCGCCAATTTATTCAAATTGAAGGTGTTTCTGCCCAAGATTTCAGAAAAGACAAGGTAAATATTTCGGAGCATACCGCTGTTATAATGACCAGCAGAAATGCAGTGGATCATTATTTCAGGATGTGTCAGGAAATGCGAGTTACGGTGCCTGAAACAATGAAGTATTTCTGTGTTTCAGAATCAACAGCATTTTATCTTCAGAAGTATGTGTTGTATCGTAAGCGTAAGATTTTCCACGGAAAACAAACTGTTACGGATCTGATGGAGGTGATTAAAAAGCATAAACAAGAAAACTTTTTATTGCCCTGTTCGGATATTGCTAAAGAAGAAATTGCCGATAAGTTAGATGAGGCGAAGATAAAATATACTAAAGCAGTGATGTTTCGCACTGTTGCAAGTGACCTGAGTGATTTAGCAAATGTGAATTACGATATTTTGGTATTTTTTACTCCTGCTGGAATCAGATCATTATTCAAAAATTTTCCGAAATTCAAACAAAATAAGACCCGCATTGCGTGTTTTGGCCCAACAACGGCAAAAGCTGTGAAAGAAGCAGGGTTGAACTTGGATATTCATGCCCCGAATCCGAAAGCGCCTTCAATGACAATGGCTTTGGAGCAATATATTACTGCAGCAAATAAGGCAAAATAATCAAACATTTTATACCGTTTAACATTTCTTAAGTACTCCAGTCACAATTGTGTTGTGACAAAGATTTTTTAATTTTACTTTTATACTTGAAATGCAAACTTTTTCAAAAACCGAGCGTTTATGCAGCAAGATACTAATTGATCGGTTGTTTGAGAATGGTAAATCGTTTCACCATTCTCCTGTTCGAATCAGTTGGCTGGAAATAAATGAAAGTTCGGCACCAATTAGAGTTGTTATTAGTGTTCCAAAACGTTCTTTTAAAAAAGCGGTTGACCGAAATAAACTTAAACGTCAGATTAGAGAGGTTTATAGAAAGGAAAAACAAAAGGTGTATGATGTTATGGGAGAAAAAAAAATAGTGTTGATCCTGATTTATACAGCAAAAACAAAATTGGAATTCAAAGAGTTAGAACAAAAAATAATTGAGGCGCTAAATCGTTTAAGTAAAACACTGATCACCGAATTAAAATGAAATTGATTAGGACTCCTATTCGTTATTTATTTATTGGTTTGATAAAAGTGTATCAATATACGATCTCTCCATTATTGGGGCCTGCATGCAGATTTGATCCATCTTGTTCGCAATATGGAGTAGAAGCGTTTAAAAAATACGGGGCAATAAAAGGTTTTGTTTTAACGATAAAACGTATTTCAAAATGTCACCCTTGGGGCAGTCACGGTCATGATCCCGTTCCATAGTTTGTTTTGATCAAAATCTTAGAGAGTAAAATATTTAAATCAGATGGTATGAAAGTGTTTTTCAAAAAATTCAAATTGTTATTTATTGCGATTGTTTTTGCAGGATATGCAATGGTTTCTTACAGCTTTGTAGATAACTATTTTGAAGTTTCCAAGAACCTCGACATTTTTGCAACGCTCTTTCGTGAATTGAATATCTATTATGTGGATGAAACAAATCCCGGTGACCTGATGAAAAAGGGAATTGATAATATGTTGTCGTCATTAGATCCATACACAAATTTTATTCCTGAATCAGAAATAGAGGATTATCGTTATATGACCACCGGGCAGTACGGCGGCATTGGCGCGCTTGTTC
>JAPLDC010000370.1 GCA_026391935.1 Bacteroidota bacterium
TTCGATTGTTTGTTATTTATAATACCCAGCACTTTTCCTGTAAACTTTGTTCCTATGAATGGGGTGTTGGAAGATTTCGAATGAATGTGTTTTTTTTCGAAGATCCATTCCTGAAAAGGGTCAAAAAGTGTGATGTTTGCTAATTCGCCTTCTGAAATAAAAGTTGCCTTAAGTTTTAATATTTTCCTTGGGTTAGAAGTTAAAGTATTAATTATTGTTTCCAATTTTATTTTCCCTTTGTTTGAATTTATCAATCCAAATGCAGTTTCTAATCCGATCATTCCGTTTGAGGCGTGATCAAATTCAACATCTTTTGTTTCGATTTCTTGCGGTCGGTGATCACAAGAAAGTGCATCAATGGTCCCATCAGCAATCCCTTTTCTTATGGCGTCAATATCTTCTCGGGTCCTTAAAGGCGGATTTAACTTGTAATTACTATCAAATTCAATTAAATTATTTTCATCCAAGGCAATGTTATAAGCATTTGCCGAAGCTGTAATTTTTAGTCCTTTTACTTTTGCCTGCCGAATCAAATCAACAGATTTTTGAGTCGAAATATTTGTGATGTGCATAGCAGCATTTGTATATTCCGCTAAAAAAATATTTCTGTTCACCATTAATTCTTCTGCTAAAGCAGGTATTCCTTTTAAACCAAGCTTCGTAGAGATAATCCCTTCGTTCATTTTCCCATCATTAGATATTGATTTTTCATCGCAATGTGTAATGATCAAACCTCCGAAATTTTGTGCATAGAGTAGGGCTCTCATTAATAAACCGGAATTTGTAACAGCCTTTTTGTCATCCGAAAAAGCAACAGCCCCAGATTGTTGCATGTCATACATTTCCGAAATATCCACGCCTTCTTGCTTGTGTGATAATGTTCCTATTGGATATGCGTCTACTATAGAATTTGCAGTTTTGTTTTTGATATAAAGGACTTCTGATTTTGAATGTATGGTGGGATTTGTTGATGAAACAATTGCTACACCAGTAAATCCTCCGTTGGCAGCAGCCATTAATCCGGTGTCGATACTTTCTTTATGTTCTAATCCAGGATCACAGAAGTTGACTTGCATATCCACCCAACCATTTGAAACATGAAGGTTTTCTGCTTCAATTACTTTAACATTTTTCTCAGGAAGAATCTTTGACTTTATTGATTTTATGGTTCCGTTCTCAATTAAAATGTCCATCACTTTTCCATTGTGGATCGACATAGAGTCGATGATGTGTGCCGATTTGATGAGTATATTCATAGTTTTCAATTTTACTATAATAATCTGTCGTGCATTATTATTTTAAAAATCTTAATAAAAGCACTTCTGTGGCCAAAAATAACAAAGCAAAAATAAGACAAAGTTTCCATAATTTTTTGCCTTGATCCAATTCTGTTAATGATTCGGTAAAACTTTTTGAACTTAGCTCTAAAATATTAAAATTCAGCAAATTATATTTATCTAAATCAGTTCTTAATTCCTCATTTTTCAGGCATGTCAAATCGGATTCTTTTCTGTTAAAATTAAAAGAAATACCATCAATTAATTCGTTGTTTGCGAAAAGGTTAAAGTTGTTTGCATCCGTTATTTGATTGTGAATAATGATCTCTGTTTTTGAATCGAGAACCTTGTGCTCCGGAATGACATCGAAAGCACTATTTATTCCTTTGATATGAAAAACAATTTCTCCGCTAATAACTTTCTTGCAATCGATACTTTCATCTTCACCAATTGTGTAAAACAGCGGTTGTGAAATTTGGCTATACATTCCTATTTTATATAGGGTTGGAACAAAAATAGCATGCTTTGCGAAATTGCTGAACTTATCCGTGAGTCCGACCGAGGAGATATATAGTTTTCCTTTTTCAACATCGTACTTACTTAATAATGCATCACCGTTCTGGAGCCTTAGTAGGTTCTCCTCGTTGCTTCTCGTTGTTTTTGAAAGTACAAAATGTTGATTCACTTTTGGAAGGTCGAGGTTTGTGGCACTAAATGTTTTTTTATCAAATACGTCACTGTAAATTACATGCTCCAAATTGATTTTATCTACTTTGGTATTGGAAGTGTCGAGACGTTCAAAATAGTTTGCTTTTATGGAAAGGAAAAATTCTTTATATGAATTTAATTCTGTTTCAGAATTTGGAAAAACTAAAAGACTTCCGCCATTTGTCATAAACCGCTTTAACTCTTGTCCTAAACCTGATGAAATAGATTTAAGTTCATTTAAAATAATTAATTTATTA
>JAPLDC010000425.1 GCA_026391935.1 Bacteroidota bacterium
TGGATGGCCATGCCGGTGATAAAAGGGATTAAGACAGCGAACGAAAGATTTGCCGGAGCTATTGAAACCTATTGTATTGAGGCGTTGATGCAAGATGGAAAAGCTTTGCAGGCCGGAACATCACACTTTTTAGGTCAGAATTTCGCTAAAGCGTTTGATGTTAAATTTGCAACCAAAGAAGGTAAACAAGAGCACGTATGGGCAACTTCCTGGGGTGTTTCAACACGATTGATGGGAGCCTTGGTTATGTCGCATTCGGATGATAAAGGGTTGGTATTGCCTCCTAAGTTAGCTCCTTTTCAGGTTGTTATCGTTCCTATTTATAAAAGTGAAGAGCAGCTTGGTCAGATAAATGAAGTGGTAGCGAAGATGAAGAAAGCGATGGAAGCGAAAGGAATCAGTGTGAAGTACGACAACAGAGATTCACAACGTCCGGGATGGAAATTTGCGGAATATGAGATGAAAGGTGTGCCTGTTCGAATTGCCATTGGAGGAAGAGATCTGGAGAATGGAACTGTAGAGGTGGCAAGAAGAGATACTATGGAAAAGGAAACCTTACAACAAGCTGATCTTGAAAATAAAATTGAACATTTGTTGCAGCAAATTCAGGATAATCTGTTTCAAAAAGCCAGAACGATGCGTGAAGCGAAGACTTACAAGGCAGATTCATATGAGGAATTTAAATCTATTTTAGATAAAACGCCGGGCTTTGTAATGGCGCACTGGGATGGTACTCCTGAAACGGAACAAAAGATAAAAGAAGAAACAAAAGCTACAATTCGTTGTATTCCTTTGAATAATAAACAAGAAGCTGGAAAATGTATTTATAGCGGATTGCCATCAAAGCAACGAGTGGTTTTTGCAAGAGCTTATTAATGAATTCAAAATTTTGAACAATGGAAAATAAAACGTCAAGAGAGTTGATATTAAAGACACTCATTGAGAAATCGAGTATGAAGCAAGATGTTTATGCTAATACTTTAAAAGCGTTCGGTGTTTTGAAGTCTGTTGCCAAAAGTCTTGCTTTTGAATTATCTAAAGAGATCGCTCAAAAAGATAAAAGAGTTGTTATAGAATTTAAGGAGAAAGGAGAATTCGAATTTGAACTAAGGGTTGCAGGAGATCTCTTGATCTTTGCAATGCACACGAATATTTTCGAATTCGATAAAAATCATCAGGTTTGGAAGAGCAGTTATATTAAAGAAGATCATTATAGAACTTTTTGTGGCATGATCAATATCTACAATTTTTTGAATGACTCATTTAAATATAGCAGGATCAATGACTTAGGGTATGTAATTGGGCGGATATTTGTGAATAAGGAGGATCATTATTTTTTAGAGGGCAAAAAACAACTAGGATTTATGTATAACGATTTTGTGCATGCAATGGTGGATGAGAGTGCCATAAAGGCAGTTTTGGAGTCAACTATCCTTTATTGTCTGAATTTCGACCTGTATACGCCACCGTTCGACTCTGTCAAAGAGATCAGTGTGATGGACATGCAATCGGTGAGTGAGAGTATGCAAATAAAAACCGGAAAGCGCTTAGGCTTTCGTTTTCAGGCTGATAATGATTCAATTGACTAATATTTGCTTAATACTTTCAAAAATATTTTGCAGAAATAGATTATTTCATTTACATTTGCACTCCCAAAATTAAAGGGCCCGTTCGTCTAGGGGTTAGGACGCCAGGTTTTCATCCTGGTAAGAGGGGTTCGATTCCCCTACGGGCTACGGTTAATAACTTTTAAATCCTTGTAAATCAATAGATTGCAAGGATTTTTTCTTTCCTAGGTGGACAAAGAGGTGGATGTTCTCTATCTTAGCTGTAAAATCAACCATTTAACCATACTCAAAATGAAAGCTGCTTTAGAATTGTCATCAAAACCCAACAGAAATGGGCTGTTTGAAATTTATGTGCGTATTCAGGAGGGAAATAAAAAGAAAAGAATCAAAGCAAATATTGCTGTTAAGTCCAATCAATTTAAAGCTAAAAATCATAACATGAAATGGGTGTATAACCATCCAAATCATCATGGGATTAATTCCGATTTAAAAGCATTGATTGAAAGCTATAACGATGTGCTTTTTGCAAATGCTGTTTTGAATGATAGATTCTCTCTTCAAACAGTGGTTAAGGATTTAGGTGGAGAGCTATCTTCAAAAAAAATTGTTCATAGTGCACCAACTCTAACTCCGGAGTTAGTAATACATAGTGTAAAAAAATCTGCTCTATCAAATAAAATTATTC
>JAPLDC010000495.1 GCA_026391935.1 Bacteroidota bacterium
ATATCGAGTTATGACAACTATTGTTGCGGTAGTAAAAATGTTCATGTTCGAGCATCCTAAAATGGTAACATACGAATTTACTGGATTAGCCAAAGAAGGAGAGCCTGAGGATAAATTAACTTCTCGTATCAACTTATACAAACGATATTTACCTCGGATCTTTGATAAAGAATGGCGTTTCGACTATTCACGTGGAAACACGATTATTGTAACAAGAATAAAATAAAAATCCTTCCCGGAATGCGGAAAGGATTTTTTTACTTTAGGAGCTGACAAGGAATTATTTTTTCTTCTCTTTTTCTAATCTTTCTTTCTCCATCATTTCAATCAAATTGCCTAATTGTTCTACATCGATCCTTTTTGCTTTAATAATTTTATTTTCATCCAATAAATAGATAACCGGGGTACTATAGATGTCATAAATCTTCTTAGTTACAGCTCGTTTGTATTGATCGGGTTGGGCAACATTGTTCCAGTCGAGGTTATTATCCTTGATAAATTTTTTCCATTCCTTTGGGTTGTCTTCCGTTTCAACGGCATAAACCTGAACGCCTTTTGATTTTATTTTGTGATATAGTTCAGCCAGCTTTGGTATTTCTTTTTTACAATGTCCGCAGCCATGATCCCAAAATACCAAAATAGTATATCTCGATTTAACATCATATAAGGATGATTCTTTTCCTAGGGTATCAAGCATAGTAATGGCAGGAGCCTTTTTGCCTATCAATAGTGGTTTTAAGGTGTATGCTCGGTTAACGACTTTATATAATTGTGTAGAATCCACCCATGGTGTTTGTTGTTTAGAGTGATAGCGCTCAACGATGTGAACAAAAACCGCATCCATTCCCATGATCTGAGAACTTTCATAATTATAGGTAAGCCAGTTTACCAGATATTTGAATACTTCTGGATTCGCCCGGCCCTTTTCAATTAAAACGTCAGTTGAAACACTTATTGAATCTGGAGTTTGTGGAGTAAGTTTATCGAGGTATTGTTTTATTTTATTTTGAAAGATAGGGGTGCGAAGTAATCGATCGTCACTAAAATCTATATTATCAAAGAAATGGGTTTTGTAATAATGGTATCCAAAAGTGCTATCCTTTAATCCATTTGGCAAAATAGGCGCTTCCGGAACAACTGGTTCTTCCATTGCTTTGAATATCTTAGAAACAAAGGTTTTTGGATTGTTCTTGATAAAGTTTAATTTGTAATCGATCACTTCTTTGTCGATGGCAGCAATTTTATCCGAAACAATTTTAGCAGAATCCTTATTGTTTTTTATTTTTTGATATTGTGCCCTCAACGGTTCTATTTGTTTTTGTTTTCCACTCATGAAATTTTGATAATCATAAAAGAAACTATTTTCTTCAGAACCCTTCACCTTCATGTGTTTAATATAATCGGTGGTGTCTGTTTCCAACGAAAAATTTTGTCCTTCATCCATAACAAAATCAAAATACTTTTTGTTTGGTGGTACAAATAAATAAATTCCCTGCGGGTATTTTTCCAACGATGCAAAAATAACTTCTCCTTTAGCATTTGCCTTAGCAGAGTCTTTAATATAATTTTTGTCGCCATAATAACAAGCTAAAAGGCACATAGAGCCTTCTTTTAATCCTTTTGATGTAATTTTTATATTACAACCTTGAGGAGAATTACCGGCAAATAAAACGGACCCAAATAAAATAAGTAAAGCAGAGCATGTTGTTTGGAAAACGTGTTTCATAAGTTGTAAAGTTTTTTTAGTGCTATTTTTTTTCGGTTAAAGTATTGATCTTTCTTTCCACAAATTCAGTTTCTGCGGAAACAGTAACTTGCTTTTCCGCAATTTTTACGCCACAATTTAAAGGATGGCAATAAATTGTTTTTGAGGTACCGTCCGGCATCGTAAAAACCATCTCTGTTCCCATGGTGAGAGGGCCTTCAAAAGTGAATGGCGTTTCAAAATATTTGGCCAGATCAACATCCCACAAATGTTTTAAATTACCTAAAAATATAATGTTAAGTGGAAATTCTGCTTTTGTAATTTCGACATAGATCAGATTGGTAGTTGGTTCATAACAGATCTCTACTAAGCCATCCACTTTTATCAGGTAGTCATGTTTACCTACTTTAACCTTTACATCGCTTTCAAAACTGGCTTTATTTGCATGTAATTTTATTCGAGGATTTATCATATCCCAGGTATAGTTTCCTTCAATGAACATAAATGAGTAGGTGGATGTGCCCTTTATATCGCCAATGGCGCTGAACATTTTATTTAAAACAGATTCTTTCAAGGTAACAATCAGATCCTGATTTTGAGCCTTTGTGAAAAAAGGAAAAATAAATAAAAATGAAAATAAAATTGTTTTTCTGAAAAATGACATTCGATTGCAAGGATTTTTTCAAAATTAATGATTTATTCGTCTTTGAAGCAGGATTACCTTTAAAATGAGCATTCTTTACTTATTGCTAATTAGTTGAACATAAATTTTACTTTTTAATTATTATAATTAAATTTGTTTTTAAATAATTAAACCAAAAACCAACACATGAAAAAAATTTACTTTCTATTTGCAACTTTCCTTTTAACAGGGAGTCTTTTAAAAGCACAAGACACTTTGCTTTTCGAAGATTTTGAATTGACGAATTTTTATAATAATATCTTGATCGATTGTAATGCTACATTTACAACACCTCCGGCTATCGCTGCAGATACCAATTGGTATTCAATGGATTCCGACGGTACTCCTGACGGTTCTACTGCAGGTACTCGTCCTGATGGATGGTTTGCTACAATGGCATTTTCTACTGTTGATCAATACACTACCATCTATGGAACTATTCCTGCACCTGACACAAACACTGTGATCTGTGCAAACTCATGGACAAATACGCCAACTCCGGAAGCAAACTGGTTGATCACCAGAAGCATTCAATTAGGTCTTGCTGATACATTGTTCTGGAAATCAGCTCCCTACCAAACGCCTCGTTATATGGACGGATACCAGGTATTAATTTCAACAACAACCAATGCAGACAACACTTCTGCTTTTTCAACTGTATTGTTCAATGCGGCTGAAATGACTGCTTTAGGATCTGATTCAACATATTCAACATATACATTTGCAGCTACTGGCGCCGGTGGACCAACTCCATTTGTTCACGGATTGGATGGCAATAATATTGATTGGGCTTCCACAACTGCACCAATCTCACACAGAGGTCAACTGCGTCAGTTTTCTGTTCCTTTGGATGCATATGCGAATGCAAATGTTTTTATCGCATTTTTAGATAATACAACGGATGATAACTTGTTGGAAATTGATGATGTGATGATCCGCGGTAAGCTTTCTACTATCGGTATCAAGGAAAATGTGAATGATCTGGCTTTGAATTTATTCCCAAACCCTGCATCTGATAATGTGCAGGTTAGCTATACTTTAACTGCTGAAACGACTGTTACGATCAACTTATATGATGTAACCGGAAAATTGGTAGCAAGTGATTCTAAAGGTGCTCAGGATCAAGGTCGCCATTTTGCTCACATTAATACTTCTGACTTAGCAAAAGGATTCTACACTGTTAAAGTAGCAACAGGCTTCGGACAAAGTACTTCTAAGTTGATCGTTAGATAATTAAGAAAATAAATAAAAAAGATCCCGCTCCGTAATTTACGGAGCGGGATCTTTTTTATTTATTTTATTGCTTACTCATCCTTAAACTCAGAAAGAAAATGGAATTTTATTTCGGGGTTTTTCTCCTGAGCCATTTGTAATGCCCAAGGTGATTCTGCCAAAAATACAGGCCGGTCTTCTTTATCCGTAGCCATATGATGCGCCTTTTCAAAGATAAATTCCTGCAGCTTTTTTGGGTCTTTACAACTCATCCAGCATGCTTTGTATAAGGAAATGTGCTCGAAGTTACAAGATGCCGAATATTCGCTTTTTAAGCGGTGTTGAATTACCTCAAATTGTAAGGCTCCAACGGTTCCTAATACTTTACGATTGTCAGTT
>JAPLDC010000232.1 GCA_026391935.1 Bacteroidota bacterium
AAAAAGACCATTCAAAATGATGGTCTTTATATTAGAATCTGTCAACTATTAAAAAATATGTTTCTCTGCATGATAGGAAGACCGGACTAATGGGCCGCTTTCAACAAAACGAAATCCTTTCGCAATTCCTATTTCTTTAAGTCTGGCAAACATATCAGGGTGAATAAATTCAACCACAGGTAAATGCTTAGGTGTTGGTTGCAAATATTGTCCGAGTGTCAATACATCACATCCTACAGCTCTCAGATCATCCATCGTTTCAATTATCTCTTGTTCGGTTTCACCTAAGCCCAGCATTATTCCGCACTTGGTCTTCACTCCTGCTTCTTTCAGTCGTTTCAAAACTTCCAAACTAGTATCGTATTTAGCTTGTATCCTCACTTGTTTTGTAAGTCGGCGAACAGTTTCTAAATTATGAGAAACAATATCCGGTTTAACATCGATGATGCGTTGCAAATTTTCCCATTTGCCTTGAAAATCGGGGATCAGGGTTTCAAATTTTGTTTGCGGACTAACTCTGCGAATGGCATTCACGGTTTCTGCCCAAATAGTGGAACCTCCATCTTTCAGATCATCACGATCCACAGAAGTAACAACACAATGTTTCAGATTCATGAGTCGCACTGATTCTGCGATTCTTTCCGGTTCTTGCAAATCAACAGCCAAAGGTCTTCCGGTTGCAACATTACAAAATCCACAAGAGCGTGTACAAATATTTCCGAGAATCATAAAAGTTGCAGTCCCTGCACCCCAACATTCACCCATATTCGGACAGTTTCCGCTTTCGCAGATGGTGTGTAATTTATTTGTGGAAACGATCTGACGAACCTGAGCATACTCTTTGCCGGTTGGCAATTTTACTCTTAACCATTCAGGTTTGCGTTGAAATTTTCTTTCTTCTAATTGGGTAATAGTATCAGACATATTGAAATTAAAAACTATGAATACAAATTTGTAATTAGGAAATTAGTGTTTCAAAGGATGGCTCAAAACCACTTCTTTCCCCAGACCATTTTTAAGTATAAGGAAACAAACACTTGTTGTTTTTTATTAAAAGCCATCATCGGAAGAGCAACAGGATAAACGTCAACAACGGCACCTGTTTCTAATGCTTTAATAACATTGTATCGCTTTCCGTATTCGAAACTCAAAGCGATCTTCGCATATCCGGCGGGATAGATCCGGGTTTTATCAATGCCTTTAAAAAATGGAGCCTTTCCATAAATTTCAGATGGCGTATGTTTATCAGGATCGTATCGTTCTGTCGAAATGGAATTTACTGATGGGTCGGCAGTTGGTTTAATTATCTCAAGGTAAACGGGTTTTGCGAAAGCCAATGTTGCTCCTACAAAATAGGAATAACGGATCTCTACATTCTTTTTTTCTGTTTTTTCAAATAAGATATTTTGATAGCCTAAACCTGGACGAATCAAAAGAAAAGAATTTAATTTTCCATAAATAAATCCTTTGGAATTATCATAATACGAGTTTACGCTTTTTATTTCTTTAGGATGTTTAAAATTTTGCGCTTCGATCTCATACATCCTTTTGCGGGTCCCATGAATATGATATCCTCTGCGATAAGCAAGTCCGATTCCTCCTGCTGAATGCACAAACAAACTAAAACTAGACTCGTTCCGGTAAAGCACTTTAAGGTCCTCTCCGTTTTCTAAACGTGTAAGATCATCCTTCAACTCCTGACCAAAAATCGGGAAAGAAAAAAGAGAAAATAAAATAAAAAAATAGATATTCTTACGCATTCGTTTACCTTTGCGAAGGATTTTTAGTACTACAAATATACAAAACAAAACAGCAATTTCCCACACCTAAAAACGATGAAAACATCAAAAATAGTATACAAAGGCAGCCTTCGCACGGAGGCAACACATTTGCAATCAGGTAAAACCATTATAACCGATGCTCCTCTTGACAATAATGGCAAAGGAGAAGCCTTTTCACCCACCGACATGTTAGCGACTTCACTAGGATGTTGTGCGTTAACAATCATGGGAATTGTTGCTGAAAGGCATGGCATAAACATAGAAGGAACCTTTATTGAGATTACTAAGATCATGAAATCGGATCCAAGAAGAGTGGGAGAAATAATTGTTGAATTTACTTTACCGAAAAATAATTATAGCGAAAAGGAAAAGAATCTTTTGGAAAATGCTGCAAATACTTGTCCAGTTTCAAAAAGTTTAAGTGCCGATTTAACACAAACAATAATCTTTAATTATTGATAGCAGCTTCAATGTCGGAAGCGCTAATATCAGAATGGGAAGCTGCATAAATACATTTCCCATTTTTTATTACCAAAACCTGAGGGGATTCATGCGGAATAGAAAACACACTTTCAATTTTATTGGAGATATTTCTATAATTCAGAAGATCTAAAAGGTATGTAGGAACTTCCATTTCCGAAAGTTTCCATGAACGCTCCAACCTGTTTAAAGCCATTGAACTGATAGAACAACGAGTGCTATGTTTCAACAAAACAACAGCTTTGATATCGTTCTTTTGCGACAATAAAGTAATATCTATCAACTGTTCTTCAGTGATAAGCGGTAACCAATTCATAAAACAAAAGTAATTAGAATGGACGTTCCGATGGAATTGTTTTCACCTTATGAATCTGAGTTGTAACACCAACACAAGCATGCGGTCTACAAGACGTAAAAATAGATCCTAGAAATAATACAGCTAAGGCAACAATTACAAGTTTCTTCATCGGGAAATGGGGGGTATTTAGATTAGATTGATTTTTCTGTTTTATCAGAAACTTTTTTACCAGTGTCAATTTTGTTTATTTTCCCATAAGCAGCACAGCGCTCATGACTTCTGCATGACGAAAGAGAAGCGCCAACAAAAACAACCGACAGAATGATTACTAGGAATTTTTTCATGCGAGATATGATAATATTTTTAGTACTTATAATCGTAAGATGAATTGCAAAGTTAAAATAATTCTAGATTTATGCAAACCGTTTGATAAATATTTTTTGCACAATAGAGCAAAAGAGTCAAATTACCTTACTTTTACTTCCAAAATGAGAAAAAAATGGTCAAAACTGATATCGATATTCATAAAAGTTGGAAAAATCTGTTGGATGAAGAATTTACGTCCCCCTATTTTTCGGACCTAAAAACATTTCTGACCAACGAAAAAAAGAAACATATCGTTTATCCTCCTGGAAATCAAATTTTTGCAGCCTTTAATCGCACACCTTTTGACAAGGTTAAGGTTGTAATTATCGGGCAAGACCCTTATCACGGTCCGGGACAAGCAAATGGTCTTTGTTTTTCAGTTAGTCCGGGAATACGGAAACCACCTTCGCTCGTCAATGTTTTTAAAGAGCTACAAACAGATTTAGGTATTCCTATTCCTCAGGATGGAAACCTGGAGCCCTGGGCCGACCAAGGTGTTCTTTTGCTGAATGCCACTTTAACTGTAAAATCCGGAATGCCAGGATCTCATCAAAAAAAAGGCTGGGATAAATTTACCGATGCTGTTATCAAAACCATATCCGATAATAAAAAAGGAGTAGTCTTCTTATTGTGGGGGAATTTTGCTCAAACAAAAGCCGAATTGATAAATAAAGAAAAACACTTTATTCTGGCAGCAGCACACCCCTCACCCTTGGCAAGAGGCGCTTTTTTTGGATGCAAACATTTTTCAAAGGCCAATAAACTGCTCGAACATAATGGGGTCTTACCAATAGATTGGCGCATAGAAAAATAGAAAAGCCTACAATTCAATTAAAGTTATAGGCAATTCCATCCCACATAAAAAATTATTGTTTGATAATTTTATCTAAATATTTAAAGTCCTTTGAGCTTACTTCCATAAAATATATACCATCCTGAAATCCCGAAAGATCAATTGACTGAACTTGTTTTTGATTCGCTGCCGCAGTTATTTGAATCCGATAAATAACTTCTCCAATTATATTTGTCAAACAGACAGTAATCATTTCATTTGTTTTTGGTGTGTAACAAACATTTATTAATCCGTTTGCCGGATTAGGATAAAACAGCTCCGGGAATCACAGCCCCGTTAAAATACCACTGATAGGTAGTAGCAGCAGTTGAAGTCAAAACAGCACCAACCTGAGTAATTACAGGATTAGAAATAGTACAAGACTGATTATGCGTAATGCGGGGAGAAATTGCCAGAGAATCGTTAAAAACATTCCATGAATTACACATATCCTTTAAGTAATATTCCAGCCACAATTTCAAAAAATCAGAAGTAGCATCTTGCTGTTGCGTTCTTGTGATCGTTGGTGTTGGAGAGCAAGTAGATTCACCAAATGTGCAATTAAAATTACTGTTTGCAAACTCGCAATGTGCAGCACCTTTTATACTGATGAAGGTTTTGCATGTTGCTCCACATGAATCATACATTTTTATCTGATGATCAACTGGTGGAGCGACACAATCATTTTGTCCTGAAAATACAAGGGTAGGCACTGATACATTTGCGGAAGCAGCAATTGAAGAAGGCGTTGTGTTTGCAGCAGCAAATGTTACCATTGTGGTTATAGCAGTATTACTTGCAGCAGCTAAAAAGGAACTACCACCACCCATAGAATGTCCCATAATCGCTGACTTATTATTTATATGGTTATAAAAAAGCGAAGCTGCATTAGTAGCACTTTCACTTTGCAACTTTGTCACCAGAAAAGCCAGATCTTTACCAAATTCGGCATGAACAGGGCTAATACTTCCTTCGGTACGAGGAAAAGCAACAATATATCCTTGAGGAACCAGGTCTTCCCAGATATTCTGATAGGCATCCCAAGTCATCACAAAACCATGTCCGAACACAATGACAGGGAAAGTACCTGCTGAAACGGGAACACTTGTCCCTGCCGTAGTTGTAGGATAATATATTTCGGTTTGTATACTCCGGCTGCTTCTCGCAGGATCTGTATAGGTAATTTGGGTATGGCCAATTTGAAATGGCTGAGCATTAGCTACTACTGAAACAAATAGCAAGAAAGACAAAATAAAGTAATTGATTTTTTTCATGATTTATTTTTTTACAAATATCAAATAAAGAAATTTAAAATAAAAATCTTTTGAAACCTCACGCATCAGACAAAAAACATACATTTTTTAAGACCAAACATCAAACTACTCTCTAGTTTATTATAAAAGAACAAAAATTTAATTGCTCATTCAAAAGGAAAAATCAGAATACAAATTTTTTTTCAACTAATTATTGATACCTTAGGGCTAGAATAAATAATCATGTTAAGCATACAAAAAACAATTCTTTTATTAGACAATATTCATTTCGAAGAATTTAAACTTCATTTGAAAAAGAATAATGCTGAGTTGCCTCTGAAGTTAATTTTGCAAATTCGAAAAGACGATTGGAAACAAAAAGAGTCGGATGATCTTTGCAAAGATGTGTATGGATCGAAAGATGAGAAAAGTAAAAAGAAATTTTTCCAATTGGTTCATTATACATTTCGCTTAACATCATACTTAAGCAGAAACCACCATTCTTATCTCACCTACAACATTTCGAAAATTGAACAATTAATTAATAAAGGAGAATTAGATAAAGCAAATACACTGGCAGAAATACTTTTGGATGTTTCCGAAAAGATAGAAGATTTCCCAACCGCTATAGCTGTACTTAAATATCTTGCACAACAATCATTCATCACAGAAAATAAAAACAATTCCATAAAATTCCATCAACGGATAAGTGATCTGTTAAAGAACGAACACATCATTAATCAAATGTATTTGTATATGCGTCAAAACCTCAATTTCAAGGGCAAAAGCGCATTATCAGACAAGGAGATGGAGGAGCATTTGCGTTTTTATGACAAGTATCGCAATAACGAATGCCTTAGCATACAAATGCTAAGCCGTTATGCATATTGCCATACCTTAAATTATTTAAATGATATCCGTTTTTACAGTCAGGAAACTTTAGATGAAATCAATAGTTTGATGAACGATCTAGAGAAAAATGCTTTTGTGATTTTTTCATTTTCAGACGACATTCAATTAAATGTTGATTATTTAAAATTAAAACATCTTATCGGTTCAATGAGCAAAGATGAGCTTCAGAAAGAAACAGCATTTTTAATTAAACAACGTGAACCGCTTCGTTTTTGGAAAAACTATGTAAACACTCCTGAGATTATTTATCTAAGCATCCAGGCAAGTTATTTTATGACTCACTATGGATACGGATACAAAAAAGATTTCAATGAAAATCTACCGAAGGAAATAAGAACTCAAATTGAATTTTACAAGCAAAAATGCGAAGAGGTTTTGGCAAAACCCATTTGGAATGAAGGAATGCATGTACGATTCATCAATTTAAATAATATCTATTGCGGATTTTTAATTTTAGGCAGCAAAAACGATATTAAAAAAGCTGTTGAGAAATTAGAATACCTATTAGTAAATTTTCAGCAAATTGCTTTTCAACGCTTATATGATGCTTTATTTGCGACCTTGATCTTAGGATATTTCTTTTTGGATGACACAGAAAGCATTCAGGAATGTTATAAGCGATATGAAAAACTGACAGCTAATCTCAATAAAAATCTGGAGAATGATCTGTCGATCAAAACGATCTATTATGCTTCACAATATAATAGCACTCAGAGAAAACAGTATACCGAAAAACTGCAAGGTGTTTTGACAAAAGCTGCTGAAAACGGAAAATTAAAACACCTAGAACATTTTATAAATGATGTTGCCAGCTATTTTAACATTCCAATCAAAGCAATAAAATAATTATTTTTATTAATTTAAATAGGTCTTCGCTTTTTCTAGAGCCTTCGCAATTCCTTGCATATTACTTCCACCGGCATTCGCGTAAAATGGCTGTCCACCTCCACCACCTTGAATTTCTTTTGCAATGTCACGCATGATGATTCCGGCATTCAAATTTTTATCTTTCACCAGATTATCAGAAATAATAATTGACAAGCTCGGCTTTCCTTTCACCTCTGCACCAATCACCATAAATAAGTTATCAACCTGACTTCTTACATCATACAATAAATCTTTTATTGCATCCGCTGAATCCAACTCAATTTTTTCGGCAATAAAATTTATTCCGTTGACAGCTTGTTTTTTTGAAAGCAATTCAGTTTTAATACCTTTTGCTTTTTCACGAAATAGCTGATCTATCTGTTTTTGCAATTCTGATGTGTGCTCCAATAAACCCTGAATGCTTTTTACAACATCTTTCGGATTTTTCAATAACTCCTTTACATCATTCACTAATTTGTTTTGTTCATTAAAATACGCTTCAGCTTTAACAGATGTAATTGCTTCGATACGTCTGATACCCGCAGCAACAGCACCTTCCGAAACGATCTTAAATAAACCAATTTGTCCCGTTGCAGGAACATGTGTGCCACCACATAACTCTATTGAATAGTTCTTATCAAATGTCACGACACGAACAAGGTCACCATATTTTTCTCCGAATAAAGCCATTGCACCCGTTTTCCTTGCATCATCAATTGGCATTTCGTTGATATTGGAAAAAATGTTTTCACGAATCTTCTGATTAACCAATCCTTCTATCTGCGCGATCTCCTCATCCGTTATTTTTGAAAAATGTGAAAAGTCGAAACGTAAGTGTTCATCGTTCACCAAACTACCCTTTTGTTCCACGTGCGTTCCTAAAACTTTGCGCAATGCAGCATGCATCAAGTGTGTTGTGCTATGATTATTTTCTGTCAACTGACGTTTTTCACTATTTACTTTTGCATAAAATGTCTGAGTAAAATTCTCAGGAAGTTTATCTGTAAAATGAATAATAATTCCATTTTCCTTTTTTGTATCCGTAACATTGATCTTTTCATTGGCAGATGCCCTCCACTTTCTGCATAAAAAGGCGTTTTATCCAACACCACCTGAAATTGTTCTTTCCCTTTTGCTTTTACTTTTCTGTATTTGATGATCTTACTTTCAGCCTCCAACTGTTCATAGCCCACGAATTTCACTTCTTGATTCTTATTAAGTGAATCCTGCTTATTGATCTCAATCCAATCACCCGTGTCAACAGCTGTTGCTTCGCGAGAGCGATTTTTCTGTTTTTCTAATTCCTTCTGAAACCCTTCCTCATCGATACTCAAACCATAACCACGCGCAATTAAAGATGTAAGATCGATAGGGAAACCAAATGTATCATACAACTCAAAAACTATCGCCCCATCCACTATTTGTTTTTTATCTCTGATGGTATTTGCACAAACCTGATCAATGCGTTTTAATCCATTTTCCAATGTCCTGAAAAAAGCGATCTCTTCTTCCTTTATTACTTTTTCGATCAGCAATTTCTGCGATACTAATTCAGGGAAAGCATGTCCCATCTGATGTGCCAAAACAGGAACCAAACGGTACATGAATGGCTCTTTCAAATTCAAGGACTGATATCCATAACGGATCGCTCTGCGCAAAATCCTACGAATTACATAACCCGCACCGGTATTTGAAGGTAATTGTCCGTCAGCAATACTAAAAGAAATAGCACGGATATGATCTGCAATTACACGCATTGCAATATTTATGATCAATTGTTTCTGATGCTTTTCTTCCTCAAAAGGCTTATATCTTAATCCTGAAAGTTCTTCGATCTTATCGATAACCGGTTTGAAAACATCGGTATCATAATTGGACTGTTTCTCTTGTAACACACGCACCAAACGTTCAAAACCCATTCCCGTATCCACATGTTGTTTCGGAAGTTTTACCAAGGAGCCATCTGCCTTTCGCTCAAACTCCATAAATACATTGTTCCAAACTTCTATCACCTGAGGGTCATCATTGTTCACACGTGATGCGCCACCTACTTTTGCAATTTCTTCAAGTGTTCTTCCATCATAATGAATTTCAGAACATGGTCCACAAGGACCGATATCACCCATTTCCCAAAAATTATCCTTTTTATTTCCACGCAATATCCGTTCTTCCGGAATAAATTGTTTCCAGATATCGAACGCTTCCTGATCAAATCCCAAATTATCTTCTTTGCTACCTTCAAAAACGGTAACGTATAATCTAGATTTATCTATTTTGTATACCTCTGTGAGTAATTCCCAAGCCCAAGTAATAGCATCCTTTTTAAAATAATCACCAAAGCTCCAATTACCAAGCATTTCAAACATGGTATGATGATACGTGTCCACACCCACTTCTTCCAGATCGTTGTGTTTACCGCTTACGCGAAGACATTTTTGAGTATCCACAACACGTGGGAATTTTATCGGAGAGTTCCCTAAAAACAGATCCTTAAAGGGGGCCATCCCCGAATTAATGAACATAAGAGTTGGGTCGTTTTTCACAACCATAGGAGACGATGGCATAATTTCGTGGCCTTTCGACTTAAAAAAATCTAAAAATGTTTGACGAACTTTACTTGATTCCATTCTATTATTCAGTTCAATGTTTGAAAGTTTAATGTTTAAAGTCTTGAAAAAGATATATAAACAATCTCTATTTGCTATTTCCAGCTTTCTATTCCTTTAAACAAGATTGCAAATTTAGTTTATTTGCGTAAATTCGCATTAAGCAAAGCCAATAAATATTGAGCAAGATCAAATATAAATTTAACACCAAGTCGCTCACTTATGAAAAAGTGACTGTGCCTATTCGTAAAAGAGTATGGCAGGTACTTTCCTATCTGGCTATCGGCTTGGTATTTGCCACTGCAACCATCGTCTTTGCTTTCAAATACCTTAATTCCCCGAAAGAAAAACAATTACAAAGAGAAATTGCAGAATTGACGATACAATTTGAGCTATTAAATAGCAGAATGGGTGAGGTATCAGAAGTATTGGATGATATTCAGGAGCGCGACAACAATGTATACCGAACCATTTTTGAGGCCGAGCCTATTCCCGCAAGTATCCGGCAAGCAGGTTTCGGTGGAGTGGACCGCTATAAAGCATTGCAAGGATTTAACAACTCCGACCTAATGATCGAGACCAGTAAACGCCTCGACAGGATAAGCAAACAGTTGTATATCCAATCAAAATCTTTTGATGAAGTTGTAACATTAGTGAAAGGGAAAGCGCAATTGTTGGCTTCCATTCCGGCAATTCAGCCTATTGCAAACGAAGATCTGAAACATCAACCGGGAGGTTTCGGGTGGAGAACACACCCCATCTATAAAACACCTGAGTTCCATCCGGGGATGGATTTTGCGGCTCCGCAAGGAACCGAGATCAGAGCAACGGGCGATGGTGTTGTTGAACGTGCAGATGCTACTGCCCAAGGTTATGGGAATCATGTGGTCATTAATCATGGTTACGGTTATGAAACATTATATGGACATATGCTGAAATTTGTTGTTCATGCCGGACAAAAAATAAAACGCGGACAATTAATCGGCTATGTTGGAAGCACAGGGCTTTCCACTGCTCCCCATGTTCATTATGAGGTTCATAAGAATGGGCAGATCGTAAATCCTATTAATTTTTATTACAACGACTTAACACCACAACAATATCAAAAGCTGATCGAACTTTCAGAACAATCGTCTCAGTCGTTTGACTAGCAGAACGCAAGATATAAGACACAAGAATCAAGATTTATATAGAGTACACAAAATGAATAAATTACATTATATTTGTTAAGCACAATTTAAAACTCTCTAAATCACAAACTCAACAAACCTCTAATTGAACCTTGCCTTATAAAGAAACCGATACCGTTAAATTGTACTACACCATAGGTGAAGTTTCGGAGATGTTTGATGTGAACACTTCCCTGATCCGCTTTTGGGAAAAAGAATTTGATATTATCAAGCCAAAGAAAAATAAAAAAGGTAATCGTTTATTTACTCCCGAAGACATCGATAACTTTAAGGTGATCTATAACCTTGTGAAAGAACAAGGCTTGACATTGGATGGTGCAAAAAAATACCTGAAAGAAAACAGGAAAACGGTAAAACACGAAATGAAGATCGAGAAAAATCAATTTTCAGAGATTGAAAATAAATTGAGAGCCATTAAGAGTAATCTGATGGAGATCAGAGCTTCGTTGTAGTTTATTCCTTGACTATCTTCTTTACAAGCTTAGTCTTGGAAGTACGCACTGCAACAAAATAAATTCCGCTTTTTAGATTTCCTATATTCAATATTTTTTCTTTCGAATGAAGTACAATACTTCCCTTTGCATCCATTATTTCTATTTCGTTTATTTCATCCAAGGAAGATACTTTCAAATTATTACCTGTAATTGAAATCTCAATTTCAGACTTAGTATTTTCATTCATTGAAGTTGTGGTGGTTAGTCCAACGGTTACTGACATTGAATAGTAACAACCACAATTTGTCGACACGACTACAGTATATGTTCCAACACACATTCCAGTGTTATAAGGAATTGGGCTAGAAAAACCGCTTCCTGGAAACCAAGAATATAAATATTGATCGCAAGGAGGAGGATTTGTTGGTCCTACTATAACCGTATCTGCACCATCACAACAGGTAGGACAGCTTGTACTGACAATTGAATTACTGAAACTAATTGTATCAAACGGAATTGTAACAGTATCCATAGCAATACAACCAACATTATCTATCATTGTAACAATATATGCACTATCTCTGCAAAGCGTATTTACTGTTTCTGTTGTTCCACCATTGCTCCAACTATACGAATAAGGGATTGCACCAGAAGAAAATGCAGAAGCACTAGCTATACATGTATTATTGCAATCGCCACTGTTAAGATATATATCAACAGAACACTGTGCGCTCAATTTTAGTGAAAAAATTATGCAAATAAAAATTGTTGAAATTCTCATTTAGAGAATAGTTGGTTTGTTTATAGATGCAAACCACCGAAAAATAGTTGCACTAGTAATACCTCTTCCCTACCAAATAATTTTTCACATAATCCTGCACTCCTTCTTCCAGCGTATGAAAGGATTTTAAGTAACCAATGGATTTTAGTTTGGTCATATTTGCTTCCGTAAAATATTTGGAAATAATTTTAAAAGGGAAATAAAACTGAGAGGGAAATTGCTATTATTTGACTTTAATCATTTGCACTTCACCTGGCTTTTTTGAGATCGCCAATTCGGTTCCATCTCTACGAGCATCTGCATATACTTTTGCAACTCCAGCTTTCATGGCTTCAAATATTTTATCGAATAATATTTTAGATTCTTCTTTAGTCATGACAAATCAAATTATATTTTACTTTATCAAACACAACAATATCACTATTTTCTTTTCGTGCAACCAGCGTAATTAAATCATCCGAATTATCACAAATCATCCAACCGTTACACAAAGGTAAGAAAATTTTATTTAAGTTCTTAATTCCCTTATAATAGCGTCTTTCAATAACATCTTCTGGAATATTGTGCCCACCTCTTTCCACTCTTTGTTTTACTCTAATTTTAGCAATATCTGGGTGATTTAACCACACAAAAATTAGCGCAATTTCATAACCTTTATGTTTGCATTCCTTGATGAATTGAGCATAACTTAAAGTAGAAAGAGTTGTTTCAATAACAAAATCGACACCAGAATTCATTAGCTCGTTTATCCTATTCAACATAATTCTACCTGCTTTTATTGCAACAGATTCAGGATTATACGGAGAAATTCCTCTTGCAATTAAATCCGCATTCACAAATTCAATACAATTCAAAACTCCAGGCAACATACTTTCAGCAGAGGTTGTTTTTCCTGCTCCATTTGGTCCAGCTATTATATATAATATTGGCATTTAGTAATATTTTTTTTTTACCAAATAATTTTCCACATAATCCTTTACGCCTTCTTCTAAGGTATGAAAAGGTTTTGAGTAACCGATTGATTTTAATTTTGTCATATTCGCTTCGGTAAAATATTGGTACTTATCGCGGATATCCATTGGAGTATCGATGAATTCAATATTCGGTTGTTTATTTACTCCGGCAAATGTATTTTTTACAAGATCTAAAAAAGTACGTGCTTTTCCTGAACCTAAATTATAAATTCCGGAATCTTTCCGATGTTGTAATAAAAAGCAACATACTTCCACAACATCTTTCACGTAAACAAAATCACGGAGCTGCTCGCCATCTTTATAATCGGGATTGTGAGAACGGAATAATTTTACGGAGCCTTTTTCCAAGATCTGATTGTAAGCATGCATGATCACAGATGCCATTCTTCCTTTATGAAATTCATTCGGTCCGTAAACATTAAAGAATTTTAATCCAACCCAGAAATATGGTTTTTTCTCTTGTTTGATCGCCCATTTATCAAAATCATTTTTAGAATCTCCGTAAGGATTTAATGGTTTCAATTTATCAATCACTTCATGATTATCTTCATATCCAAATTCGCCTAAACCGTATGTTGCTGCAGAGGAAGCATAAACAAGAGGCAATCCGAATTCCACACAAACTTTCCAAAGGTCTTTCGTATAATTAAGATTCAGTCTGTCAAATATTTCCTTATTAAATTCGGTAGTATCCGTACGGGCACCAATATGAAAAACAAATTGCACCAAGCGCTGATTATCTTTCAGCCATTGAATAAAATCATCCCGATGAACTTTTTGGGAATACTTTTTACCCTCGAGATTTTTCATTTTTTCTGCTGATGAAAAATCATCTACCAAGATCAGATCAACAAATCCTTCCTGATTAAGTTTGCTAACCAAGCAACTTCCAATAAAACCTGCGGCACCTGTAACTATTATCATTATGAATACGAATTTAATTTTTTGACTTTAACAAACATCTTTGACACCCTCCTAACCCGTCTCTATAGGGGAATGCATTTCATCCACAAAAACTATGAACTTTAAACTAAAAATATGTCTTCTTCAATTTTATCTATCACACCCAATTCCTGAGCTTTATCAAAAAGTAATTGAACTGCTCTTTTCCCTTCGATTCCAAGGTCAACCGAATATTTATTGACATAAAGACCGATGTGTTTATACATCACCTCTTCAATCATTTCCTGAGCATTTTCTTTTACAAAGTTAAGACTAGATCCAGGGTTTGCAAATGCATATTCCACACTTTTCCGTAACACCCTATCGAATTTATTTTTCAGATCAGTGGAACTATTTCTCTTTATAACGATACCTCCTAAAGGAATTGGAGCATTTGAAAGCGTTTCCCAATATTCACCAAGGTCAATAATTTTTTTCAATCCTTTTTCTTCGTAGGTAAAACGATTTTCATGAATGATCAATCCTGCATCCACTTTTCCTGATAATACAGCTTCTTCTATTTCTGAGAATATCATTTCCACTTTATTTTTTGCTTCCGGAAAGGCCAAGGATAAAAGAAAGTTAGCGGTAGTGTATTTCCCAGGAATGGCAATGTGTGTTGCGCTTTGAACTTGCAAGTTTGAACTTGCAACTAATAAAGGACCGCAGCCATTTCCCAAAGCGCTTCCGGCATTTAAAAGTTGATACGGTTTTGTCAGGTAGGCGTATGCGTGGTAACTCAATTTTGTCACGTCCAACTCAGCACGAAATGCCTTTTGATTCAACGTTTCAACATCTTCCATAAAGACGTCGAATTGCAAACCTTCCGTATCTATCTTGCCATGAAGCATCGCATCAAAAATGAAACAATCATTCGGGCAAGGGCTAAATCCTAAAGTAACAGTGGTTGGATCCATAGTTTTGTTAGTTAAGCTCATCCCGCTAAAGCAATTAAAATTTCCAACAGC
>JAPLDC010000125.1 GCA_026391935.1 Bacteroidota bacterium
GAGAATGACCAGCAAGTACCTGATTGTGCTTGATTTTGAACTTCAGTAGCTTCCAAATTCTTTACTACAGTGAATTTATAATTACCATCTTTTTTGTTGGTAAGTGTTTGTGCTGAAACTGTAATAGCAGAAAATGCTACAGCAGTGAGCAAAATGTTTCTTTTTATATTCATTTTTCTGAGATTTATTTCTACTAATTTACGTTTAAAAACAAGTTATATCTTCAATTTATGATGAGCGGTTAATTATAAGTTTAAAAGTTCAAGGTTTTACGCTCACATCAAAATTACTACAAATAGTACTTTATACTTTTCAACCTTAACCTTTGAACTAATTAAGCCTGCGCAGTCGGACCGCCAAAATTCATCGGCAATACATTGGGCATATCGGTATCTTTTATTGCTCCGTGTACTTGTTCAAATTTCGAAACATTGTCTTTCAATGCTTTCATCAAGCGTTTTGCATGTTGAGGAGTTAAAACGATACGTGATTTCACTTTCGCTTTTGGAACACCCGGCATCATTCTTATAAAATCAACTACAAATTCTGAATTGGAATGTGTTATGATTGCAAGATTTGAATAAATCCCTTCTGCTACCTCTTCGCTTAACTCGATGTTCAATTGATTTTGGTTATTGTTGTTCTGCTCTTCCATGATATTGATTTTTGAATTGTAAAGTTAAGATATTTTTCAAATGAAAAGGTACCATTTATTTATGAATGAGGTATAATATTACAGCGTTATTAAACGAGTAAAATAATAAAAATTTTATTTAAAATGTGTTTAAGAATCTTCAAAACATATTAAAATCTGGACTACTCATTAACCAACTTTGATTATTTTCAATTAATTAATTTTAATTATCTTTGAACCCGATGAGAAAAAATTACAAAAAAACTCCTTTTAAATTTCTGCCCTGGGTAGCCTTACCCGGTTTGTAATTACAGTTTCCATTTTGGGGAAATCCATGAAAATTACCTTCTTTTATCAAATTCTCCTATTATTTACATCTTTGAAAACGATGAATGTTCGTGTTCAATAATTTAAAAACCTCCAAATGAAAAAAATTATAGTATTAGGTGCCGGCATGGTTGGTAGCGCAATTGCAATCGACTTAGCAAAAAAATATTTTGTAACAGTTGCTGATCTAAATGAGAATGCATTAGAAAAATTAAAAGGGAAAAACTCACAAATAACAATGCTGCAGCTCAATGCAAAGGACAAAAAATTATTAATAGCAGCCATTACTCCATTTGATATTGTTGTTTGTGCCGTGCCTGGATTTATGGGATATGAAACATTAAAAACAATTTTAGAAACGGGCAAAAATGTAGTTGACATTTCTTTCTTTCCTGAAAACGCTCTTGATCTGGATGCATTGGCAAAACAAAAAGGTGTAACCGCCATTGTTGATTGTGGTGTTGCTCCGGGTATGGATAATATTATTTTAGGCTATTACAATGAAAAAATGAATCTTACCGACTTTGAATGTTTGGTTGGAGGATTGCCGAAAGTGAAAAAATGGCCTTTCAATTATAAAGCACCCTTCTCTCCTATTGATGTTATTGAGGAATACACGCGTCCCGCGAGGTATGTAGAAAATGGTGAGATCATTACAAAACCTGCGATGTCCGATATCGAACATATTGAAATGGATGGTGTAGGAACACTTGAAACGTTTAATTCAGATGGTTTGCGCTCCATCATCTTTACGATGCCGCATATAAAAAATATGAAAGAAAAGACCATGCGTTATCCGGGACACATTGAAAAGGTGCTTGCGTTGAGGGATT
>JAPLDC010000056.1 GCA_026391935.1 Bacteroidota bacterium
GAAAAATTTAGGTGATAGATTATCCGGTGGTGAAAGAAGAAGAACAGAAATTGCACGTTGCCTTGCAGCAGATCCGAAATTTATATTGTTGGACGAACCTTTTGCTGGTGTTGATCCAATCGCTGTTGAAGACATACAAAGTATAGTTTCGAAGTTAAAGAAAAAAAATATCGGAATATTAATTACCGATCATAACGTTCAGGAAACATTGCAAATTACCGATAGAGCCTATTTGCTTTTTGAAGGAAGTATTTTGAAAGCTGGAACAGCAGAAGAATTGGCGAATGACGAACAAGTACGAAGAGTATATCTTGGGAAAAATTTTGAACTAAGAGGAAATAAAAAATCAGATGCCGAATAAAGACTTAGTGTTTATATTTGAATAATAACAAGGTAGGTTTTCCCTTTTGCCCTTCATTGCTGATCAGCATATCTCCATTTGATAAGAACGTGATACCCTCAGCTTGCTTAAATAAGGTCTCATCCAAGGCAATTAGATTTTTAATTGTTCCTTTCATGTTGGTGATCAGTAATAATTTATCTTTTCCGGAAAGGATATAGATACAGCTGTCAATTGGGTTTACAGCAATTTCTGATGGGCGGAAATTAAATTCATCATCTTTATGCTTCCCTGTTTTTATATTAGGAAGATTCAATTCAATGGCCTTGGATTGAATGTGTTTAATATGCAGCCTAAAAATAGGCTCGTCATAAACTTTTTTAGTTTTGAGATCAAATCCATAGATCAAACGGATGCTCTTTTTTTCAAGATTATCTTCGGTTTTTGATTTCGCGGCAATTAATAAGCGGTTGTTTTTTTTGTCATAACATAATCCTTCATTATTAATGGATGGAAGGTTGAGTGTATGTTCTATTGTTACTGAAGCAGGCGAAGTGTAATCTTTATATTCAACCAGCATTCCATCACTCCTTAATACATACATTGTGGTCCCAACAAGTGCTATTCCTTCAAAATCGCCGGTTAAATTGTTCTCATATTCATTAACCATACGGTCGGTTGAAATATCATAAATGAATACCGTTCCTGTTTCATCTTCCACACAAGCAATTTGATTTTCTGCAGTTACAGTGATACCCGAAATCTCTTTGAGAATTTTTGGCAATTTGATTACTTCATCAGGTTTTGAAAGATTGTATTCAGGGGTATCTGTCGACTTGAGGATATAACACAATGATAGCGCTACAGCAACCACTAAAACTATCAAATAAAAATATTTTTTCATTTATTAATAGATGTAATTAGTAGGTTGTTCCTGCTAAAAGCCAAGAAGAAGAAGGAAACTAATTTTCAAAAATTTCAAATTCGTAAAACTCCATAATTTGATTCGCCAACAATTTTTTGCAGGCTTCATCAACTTTTGCGTTTGCGGCATCTTTTGAAGCTGCTTCAATTTCCAAAGTAATGTGTTTGCCGATTCTTACATTTTCGATCTCTGGTAAACCCAAATTTTTCATACTTCCGGTTACAGCTTTTCCTTGTGGATCCAATAATGCTTTTAATGGCATTACATCAATTTCTGCTCTGAATTTCATTTTGCTGGTTTTTAATGTTCTATGGTTTTTGTTTTATTCATCAAATTATTTATGACCGATAAAACGATATACAAAAATATAATAAAAGGAATAGCGATGAACTGAAATAGTATTAACAATATCAATGAAATTATTAAAAATGAATAACGCGTCTTATTATGTTCCCACCCGAAAGTCTTGAACTTGAGCGCAAAGAGTGGGAGTTCGGCAACCAATAAGTAGGACATTATTATCGTCAGCGCCAATAGGAAATAAGGATTGAAAATAAATTCGCTTGCGGAAGTAAGATTTTGCAAAGAGCCGTTACCATTTATATTAAGTGTAGAAGCGCCTGAAATAAGTGGTAAAGAACAAATAAATATTGTGTTTGCCGGTGTAGGAACCCCTATAAAAGAACTTGTTTGTCGGACATCGATATTAAATTTTGCAAGACGAATGCAGGAGAAAATTGTGAGTGAAAATCCCAGGAATGGGATCCAAGTATTCTGCTCCATGAACATAAAGCCTACCTTGGAAATAGTTGAGGAATTTAATAACATCATGTACATGATTACACCTGGAACCACACCAAAAGTAACCATATCTGCCAATGAATCCAGTTGTTTTCCCATTTCACCACTTACTTTTAAAAGTCGCGCAGCAAATCCATCAAAAAAATCCAAGACCGCAGCAAGGCCAACCAAGTATGCACTCACAACTAAATTGCCATTGAACGCGCTTACAATCGCCAAACAGCCACAGAATAAGTTGCCGCAAGTGATCGCATTCGGAATATGTTTTTTAAAATTCATCAGTAAGCAAAATTACTAAAAATAAATGAGTGCATTCCAAATTTCTCAGGGACATTGAGCCATCTCAATATGTAAAGTTTTAATATCTTTATCCGATGCAAGTCATATTGCCAATAATTTATTCAGTATTCTTTGTTTTGTTGATTTACAAAATGAAGTTTTTTTCAATTCCTCAACTTTCCCGAAAAACGATAGCTTCTGTTTTTGTTTTAAAAATTTGTGCTGGAATTTTTCTTTTTTTTCTCTATACTTTTTATTATACTGATGGTGATTTTAAATTGTTTTTCGAGGATGGGAATAAATTATTCTATTTGCTAACTCACGATCTGGATCATTTTAAAGAAATTTTATTTAAGGGCGATGTTCGCTTGGAGTTAAAAACATGGGATGCTTGTTTTGAGAATACGCTTTATAATGACTCCAGGACAATGGTAATGCTGAATTTGTTGTTTCGCTTTTTCTCATTCGGTAATTTTTATGTGCACACTGTTTTTATGTGTTTTCTTTCCCTGATAGGCCTTACAGCAATTTATAAAACGTTTACAATTTATTTCAACAATAGTAAAAAAATCTTATTCCTGAGTGTTTTCCTTTTGCCTAGCGTGCTTTTATGGTCCTCTGGAGTTTTAAAAGAAGGATTGCTATTCTTTGGAATGGGCTTATTATTATATACTACTAAATGTGGATTGGAAACAAAATACAATTTTTCGAAGATACTTTTGATTCTGCTTTCATTCACAATATTACTCTTTGTGAAATTTTATATTTTAATTGCATTGGCACCAGGATTGCTTGCTAATTGTTGGGTTGCAAATTCGTTAAATCGTCCAGTTTTGGTTAAATACTTCTTCAGCTATTTTGTTCTTTTATTATTGGTGTTGCTTATCTCCTTTCTTAAGCCGAATCTTAATCCTGTAAAAATAATTGTGAATAAACAGGAAAAGACTGAGGCAGTAGCTAAAGGCGGAGTTTTTTTGCTAAGTGACACTCATTTTATAAGAATTAAATTTGATCAAAAGAAAGAAATTTTAATTCCTGTTGATACCAATACATTTCAAATAAAGTTACACAGCAGCTATGACGAATGGGAAATATCGAATTTAAAAGACACAATTCATATTTCTAATTCAATAGACACTTCTTTATTTAAACTTATATATGAAGTTATGCCTCCGAAAAGCTCAATTGCAGCTTTGAAACTTCAACCAACATTTTACAGTTTGTTTAAGAATTCACCAAAAGCATTTTTTAATACGCTAACAACACCCTTAATTATTTCGGGAAAAGATTGGCTGAAACTAATCGCATCATTGGAGAATATATTTTATTTGATCTCTTTTCTTTTGCTAATAGTATTTTTTAAACGACCAACCGAAAACAGAGAGATACTTTATTTTTGTTTTTCTTTTTTTCTTTTGATATTCATTCTGGCAGGATTGACAACGCCAATCGTTGGTGCACTTGTTCGATATAGGACTCCGGCCTTACCATTTATGATGATCTTTATTTTTATGTTGATTGATAAAAATAAGTTAAAAAAAACCCCTTTTTTGGGAAAATATTTGATTGATTAAAAATAAATTTTAAACTGTGTTATTTAATTCTTTTCCTTTTTTTATTTTTTTGCCAATAGCCTTTATATTCTATTGGTTATTAAATGATAAATATCGCTGGATATTATTATTGGCGGCGAGTTATTATTTCTATTCAGGTTGGGGACTTTGGTATGTTATGTTGCTTGCTTCTACAACGATCATTGATTATTTTATTGCATTGCAAATTGAGAAAGCTGTTTCAAAACAAAAAAAGAAATTATTTTTGATTATTAGTTTGTCATGCAATTTGTTGGTTTTACTTGGATTTAAATATTTTACTTTTTTGTTTAATTCAGGAGCCTTTCTTATGCAGCATTTTGATAATAATGAAGTTCATTATCTTGCTCAAATTGTAATTCCGGTTGGACTTTCATTTTATACTTTTCAATCGATTGCTTATTCTATTGATGTTTATAGAGGAGAAGTTATTCCCGAAAAGAATATAGCGCGTTTCGCCTTATTTGTTTCCTTTTTTCCACAGCTAGTTGCTGGTCCAGTTGAACGATTTAATAATCTGATGCCTCAGTTAAAAAAGAGAACAAATTTTGTATTTGAAATGTTATTTCCAGCAATACGAATTGCGGTTTGGGGCTTTTTTAAAAAAATGGTGATTGCTGATCGTCTTGCGGAGATGGTGGATCCCATTTTTAAGAATATTCATTTGTATTCCGGTTCCACACTATTATTTGCTGGATTTTTATTTGCAGTACAGGTTTATTGCGATTTTTCTGGGTATACTGATATCGCTACTGGTGTCGCAAAATTATTCGGTATTCAGCTGAGTTTGAACTGGCGTAGACCATTGTTGTCTTCTTCATTGATCGAGTTTTGGAAAAGGAATCACATTAGCATTACCAGTTGGTTTCGTAATTATCTGTATATCCCGTTAGGTGGAAATAAGGTTTCATACGGACGTTGGCTGTTTAATATTTTCTTGGTTTTTCTTATCAGCGGTTTGTGGCATGGTGCCAGCTGGACATTCGTGTTATGGGGAGCTATGCATGGAGTTTTATATTGTATCGAATTAGTGTTTAATAAAAAATTTCCAAATTTAAAATGGCGATTCGGACTCGGACACGTTTATTTATTATTATTTCACACGGTCTCTATCATTGCTTTCAGGGCAGCGTCTTCAGTTGATCTATTTGTTATTTATCATAAGATTATTAGCTCGTTTAATATAGGACTACTGGGTAAAGAAGTATTCAGTTTGTCAGATACTTTTTCAATTTTGTTTTCCTTAGGAATGATCTTGTTTTTATTTATGAAAGAACTTCAGGAGGAAACTTCCTTTATTAGAATTCCAACTGTAATATTTTCAAACTACTTTCGACCTGCTTTTTACATCTGTTTATTTATAAGCATTTTCCTTTTTGGCAATTTTAACAGTAATCAATTCATTTATTTTAGATTCTGATCTTGAAAAAAATAATCATATATATATTCATAATAGTTGCTTGCGGATATGCAGTTCGTGAAATAATATATGGCGGGTTGAGAGAAAATAAGTTTGGAATATTTGATAAATACAATACGATATTTCTGAAAAGTAATAATTATGAGACATTGATCATCGGCTCTTCCAGAGCAGAATCTCATTTTAATTGCAGGATAATTGATTCGGTTTTAAAAACCAATTCTTATAACATTGGAATTCAAGGTTCTTCACTTCCTTTTTCTCTGGATGTTTTTAGTGCGTATCTGGAAAACTCTAAATTTCCCCGAAATATTATTTTTAATATTGATTACCATATTAATGCTTGTGATAACGATACTGTTTTTATGTATCCAAGATATTTTCCTTATTTAAGTAATAAAACGCTTTTCAAGGCATTGGAAAAAAGAGACAAGCGCTTTTTTGGATTCCGGTATTTCCCTTATTATAGTTTAGCTTTTATGGGTGATAATTATTTTTCTGCGGCTATGCGTGGTTTCTTTGATATGCCGGGCCAATATGACAAGGATTATTATAAAGGTTCCACGCCTATTAAAGATGTAAAATGGAAATATAAACCTTACTATGCTTGTGATGAAGCTGTGATGTACGATAGGATAGATAGTATTGCAGCTATTTGTAAGCGACACAATGCAAATTTATTTTTGGTTCTATCTCCTAACTATTCAAAAGCTTCCGGCCAGATCTTAAATGGTGTTTCCTTGATCCAAAAATTAAAAGAGAAGGCTATTTCAAATAATGTTGTTCTGCTGGATTATAATTCTGATAACCTTTGTAACGATTCTGTACTTTTTGCTGATCCTTATCACATGAATGAAAAAGGGGCAAATTTATTTACAAAGAAATTTTCTGAAGATCTCAGAGCTATTTGGAAAAAATAATATTTTGCTCGCTTTTTACAATCTCTGAAATACTGTATTGTGGTTTATTGTTTAGCGTCAGATACATTCTGCCAATATATTCTCCAATTATTCCTAAGGTTATTAATATCAATCCCCCGAAAAGAATTATAAGTACAACAACAGTTGTCCAGCCTTCGATAAAGTTTTTAGCAATATAATAATCGTAAAGATATTTTAGTAAAAGTATGAATCCTGTGAAAGTGGCGACACATCCTGTGATTGTGGCTAAACGTAATGGAAGAACAGAAAATCCTGTAAAAAGTTTCATGAATACTGAAACTGATTTTGAAAAAGTGTAATTGCTTTTTCCACTTAATCGTGGCTTATGTTCAACATCAATTTGACTGAGATTTTGTGTTATCGTTAAAATAATTCCATCAATATATGGATACATCGTATCCTTTTTTACATTCCGTATATAATTTTAAAATGTCATTCGGATCATGTTGCAGGTCGTCATCCATTATCACACAATAATTTCCCTTTGCAATTCTGAGCCCCGCTAGTAATGCATTATCTTGTCCGCTGTTTTTTCTGAAATGTACTCCTGTAATTGATGGATGTATTTTGCTTAATGAAATAATTTTTTGCCAACTATCATCTTTGCTGCAATCGTTAACGAATATTATTTCGTAAGAAACAGATAAAGCATTTGAAATACGTTTATGCAACTCTTCAATTATGGAGGAGCTGTTATAAACGGGAATAACAATACTAATTTCTATTTCACTCATTTTTTATTACGATGATCAGGTCTTTATCAAATTGTTCTGTTACACTATATTCAAACTGTAATTTTTTACTGAGAACATCTAACAGTTGAATTAATGTCTTTTTTGTGTATCTGAATGTCTGTTTTTTACCATTCACAGTGGCCGATGCTTTTGCCAATTTACCAATTATTCCGTTATCATTTGACAGATTTATCACCGGCTCCGAAATTATTATCCGAGTAGCACAAGCCAGCATTTTAATAAAAAGCGCTTCCGGATCTTCATGGAAGTGGTAAAGTGAACCACAAATTATACATGTTTCTGCTTTTGGAAATTGTTTGAGCTGCTGCACATCTTTTTGCTCCGCTTTGAATCCTTTTTTTAATGCATTTTTTACAAAAACCTCATTGATATCAAACCCGACCCACTGAATACTGTTTTTTTTGCAATAGCCTGCAATAACGATATCTCCAAAGCAAATTTCTGTGACGGTTCTTCCTGAGATCTGCTTAATAACGGACTCGAATCGTTTGTAATAATTTCCTTTATATAACAAGGACATCACAAAACGGTAATACCTGATATTGCTGTATATAAAACTTGTTTTTGTCAACCTGAAAAGTTTCTGCAAATATAATGAAGTAATAAAGGTATATAACGCAATATTCCTGAGCCAATTTCGTTTGCCATAGGTTTGGATATCATTGCAAATTAGTTTAATTTTATGATCAATATGAACAAGAAATTTTCGACTACTTCGATCGCTTTTTTAAGCTTTATTTCTATTATTTGTGCCCAGGCACCAAAATACAGTAATGAGTTTTTAAATATTGGCGTTGGAGCAAGAGCATTAGGAATGTCTAATTCCTATGTAACAGCTGTGAATGATGTTACTGCCGGTTATTGGAATCCTGCAGGCTTATTGGGTATAAAAAATCAAAATCAGGTGGCCTTGATGCACAGTGAATATTTTGCAGGTATTGCCAAATATGATTATGGTGCTTTTGCAACAAGATTAGATTCCTCCAGTGTTTTGGCGGTAAGTATGGTTCGTTTTGGTGTGGATGATATTCCAAATACTACAGAATTGATAGATGCAAATGGGAATGTCGATTATAACCGTATCACCACTTTTTCGGCAGTTGACTATGCTTTTCTCGTATCATATGCCAAACAATTGAAAATCCCCGGATTGCGCTTGGGTGCAAATGTGAAGATCGTTCGTAGGAAAGTGGGTGATTTTGCTGGTGCCTGGGGTTTTGGATTAGATGCCGGTGCTCAATACGATTATAAAAAATGGAAGTTTGCTGCAATGGCTCGTGACGTAACCTCTACTTTCAATGCATGGACATATAATTTGTCGGATGAAACGAAACAAGTGTTTTTAGCAACCGGAAATGAAATCCCTGAAAACTCAGTTGAAATAACATTGCCGAAATTACTTTTGGGTGCTGCACGCAAATTTGATTTTACTGATAAAATTTCTTTGCTTGCCGAATTAGATGCTGATGCAACATTCGATGGAAAAAGAAATGTGCTTATAAAAAGTAAAGTTGTCAGCGTTGACCCTCATTTTGGTTTAGAAGCTTCCTATATGAACATGATCTTTTTAAGAGCCGGTGTTGGTAATTACCAGTCGTATACTGATGGGGTAGGAAAAAAGATACATACGTTTCAGCCAAACATTGGTGTGGGCGTAAAAATAAAATCTGTTTATATAGATTATGCTTTAACAGATATTGGTGATCAGTCGGTGGCACTCTATTCCAATGTGTTTTCGATAAAAGTAGATATCAATAAAAAGGTCAAATGATCAAACGTTTACTTGCCATTTGTATAATTTTTTTCATCACTTTTCAGGTGAGATCGCAAACATTCGGCAACGAATGGATCAACTACTCACAAAATTATTATAAAATAAAAATTGCGCAAAACGGTATTTATCGCATCGATTCTGCAACGCTAGCCTCTGCTGGAATTCCTTGCGGTTCAGGTGGCATTGATCCTCACAATTTTCAGATCTTTAATAAAGGAATTCAACAACATATTTTTGTTCAGGGTGAAGCCGATAACCAACTGAATTCTTCTGATTACATCGAATTTTATGCGGAAAAAAATGATGGAAAATTAGATTCATTATTATATGTGAACACAAGCTTCCTTCCGAATCCGTATTATAGTTTAATAAACGATACGGCTGTTTATTTTTTAACCTGGAATTCTTCTGTTTCAAATGCTCGCATGATATCGGAGTCGGATTTTTCTTTTAGTTCTTACCTTCCCGATAATTATTTTTATAAAGAGGAAGTGCGGGAATTTCATGATGGATATTATGAAGGAGAAACTGATAATGTTGGTGGAACAGATGCACGTTACACACGATCGGAAGGATGGTTTGATGCAAATGTTTTGAATCTTGGGGCCTCTGTAACTTATTATGTGAACACTCCCAATGTGTTTACTTCAGGTCCAACCGCAAATATTAAGTCCGTAGTTTTAGGTGCTTCAAAAGATGGGCTTTTTCCACTTGACCATCACTTAAAAATTGAATACAACAGTTTGCCTTTCGTTGACACTTCCTTTTTTGGATATGAATCAAATCGTTTTGAAAAAAGTGTTGCGGCTTCAACATTAGGTGCTTCAACAACGCCATTTTTATTTACAAGTGTAAATTCCGGTTTTACTTCTAACCGAACGATGGTATCCTATGTGAATATTAAATATCCGCATACAATGGACCTGGAAGGCAAAAATAATTTTTTAATGTATGTTCCAAATACTGCTCAGCCAAAATCTTTTTTAATCATCAATAATTTTTCTTCATCCGGAACAGTCCACGTTTATGATCTTACAAATTCAAAACGCGTTGATGTTGCTACGATCGGAACAAGCGATAGTGTGTTGATCACAAATAGTGGTGGAGAAAAAAAATGTTTCATTACTTCTGATGCTTACATCACAAATATCAATTCATTACAAGCTGTTACTCCTACAGCGAAATTCACCGATTATTCTCTTTTTTCTGCAACTGATTCAGCGTATCTGATTATTACGCATAACTCATTAATGACTTCTGCGATAAATTATAAAAATTACAGAAGCTCCATTGCCGGAGGTTTACACAATGTTGTGATCGCTGATATCGATGAGTTATATGATCAGTTTGCTTATGGAATTGTAAAAAGTCCATTGTCTATCAGAAATTTTTGTCATTATACTATTGCTACTTTCAATACAGCTCCTCAGAATTTATTTTTGTTAGGTAAATCGATCCATATGCAATATTGCAGACAAGACCCAACGTATTATCCTGTTGATCTGGTACCTTCATTTGGAAATCCATCCAGCGACCATTTGCTTACTGCCGGTTATTTGGGAACGATCATTGCTCCCGGTATTTCGACAGGTAGGTTGGCAGCAAAAACAGGAACAGACATTGATGATTATTTAAATAAAATTCAACAATACGAAAGTCAACCTGCTGCAGAATGGATGAAACAAGTATTGCATTTCGGTGGTGGAAACTCCGCTTCTGAACAATCTACTTTTAAAACCTATCTCGAAAATTATAAGACTATTATTGAGGATACCTTGTTTGGTGGTAATGTTTCAAGTTTCTATAAGACCAGCTCAGCACCTGTATCCATCAATACTTCCGATACGTTAAGAGAATTTATGGATAACGGTGTTTCTCTGATGACCTTTTTTGGACATGCCTCCGGAATCACTTTTGATCAAAGTATCGATGATATTAATTCTTACAATCCATTACCTGGTCATTATCCATTTATGCTTGCAAATGGTTGTTATTCCGGTGATATTCATTCAACAGATCCTACCACTTCCGAATTATATGTCATCAATCCTAATAAAGGAATGATTGGTTATTTGGCTTCTGTCGGACTGGGAGTTCCGTATGCGTTGAATTCTTTTTCCAATGAATTTTATCATCAGATCGCTTTGACCAATTATGGCAACAGCGTTGGGAGCAGTATAAAAAAATCAATCAGCACTATTGAATCATTTGGTCTTTCAGATTCCCTGATCAGAGCTGCATGTTATGAAATAACGTTACATGGTGATCCAGCAGTAAGATTAAATGCGCAACCGAAACCGGATTATAAAATAACGAACAGCAATGTTTATTTTGATATGATCTCCAGTGTCGATTCGTTTACTGTTTATGCAGTACGCACAAATCTCGGACGGGCGAAAAATGATACGATAATAAATGAATTGGTTCGTATTGCTCCTAATGGTGATTCTACTACTGTCTCTATTAGAAATGCCGCTCCTATATTTAAAGACACAATTGCTTTTAAATTGCCAATAAATTTTTCTACCGATATTGGATTGAACAAAATAAAAATAACATTGGATGCTTATAACAATGTTGATGAATTAGATGAAACGAATAATTCTACAACGTATGTTGATGCAATATTAAATGGTGGAGCCATTGTGCCGGTTTATCCATATGAGTTTGCCATCATTCCAACAGATACCATAACGTTAAAAGCGTCCACTGCAAATCCATTTGCCGCACCGAAAAATTATATTTTTCAAATTGATACCACCGACACATACGATAGCCCCTTAATGAAATATGTTATTGTGAATGCACCCGGTGGTGTTGTCACATGGAAACCTTCAGCTATTTTCCCGTTTATAGATAGAGCTGTATATTATTGGCGTGTAAGTCCTACAACGGATGCCGGAACAGGAAATAGTTGGCGTGAAAGTTCGTTCCAATATATAGCAAATAAAAGAGGTTGGGAACAAGCTCACTTTTTTCAGTTTAAAAATGATGGTTATCAATACGTGAAATTTAACAGACCTCAACGTAAATTTGATTT
>JAPLDC010000172.1 GCA_026391935.1 Bacteroidota bacterium
GAGCGGAGAAATGGATTCTCATCATCACGGCTATTTCCTGTGCTATTCTGGAATTGATAGACACTACCGTTGTTAACGTTTCTCTGCGTGAGATCAGCGGCAGCATTGGTGCTACAACGACTGAAATTGCATGGGTGATCACAGCGTATGCCATTTCAAACGTGATCATTATCCCGCTTACAAGTATGTTATCCGACCTTTTCGGAAGGAAAACGTATTTCACAGCTTCCGTAATAATTTTCACATTCTCCTCTTTGATGTGCGGCTTATCTACAAATTTATGGATGCTTGTGTTCTGGAGATTTGTGCAGGGTTTAGGCGGTGGTGGCTTATTATCGACAGCTCAATCCATAATTTTCGGAGCATTTCCACCGGAAAAAATGGGTACAGCAGGTGCGATCTTCGGAATGGGAATTATCTTGGGGCCTACATTTGGTCCCGCATTGGGAGGTTTCATAACTGATAATTTTTCATGGCACTGGATATTTTTTGTAAACATACCAATCGGAATAGTAGCTGCAATATTAGCTTGGACATACGTTACAGATATGGCCGGAGCCAAAAAACCACGAAAGATAGATTGGTGGGGAATAATATTTCTCATCATGGCAGTTGGTTCCATTCAATTTGTTCTCGAAGAAGGAACTTCAAAAGATTGGTTTGAAAGCGATGAAATCATTACCTTTTCTGTGATTGCAATAGTTGGATTAATTGCTTTTATTTATAGAGAATTAAGTATTGATTATGCCGCTGTCAATATCAGGCTCTATAAAAATTACAATTTAGCAATGGGTAGTCTGATGAATTTTATGCTTGGTCTGCTGTTGTTTGGAACCGTCTTTATTTTTCCTTTGTTCGCACAAATATCATTAGGCTGGACGGCAACACAAACCGGGGCTTTCATGATTCCAAGTGCTTTGTGTTCCGGAATCTCTATGCCGATTGTTGCAAAACTATTATCAAAAGGAAAAAACCCGAAAGGCATCATAATTATCGGGATAGCTATCACTTTTATTTTCTTAGTGATCATGTCTTTTTCTTCCCCCGACTCCAGTCAAAATGATTTTTATTTTCCGTTTGTTTTGAGAGGTGTAGGATTAGCATTTATGATGTCACCGATCTTATCATTGGCGGTTACCGGCTTGAGAGGAAAAGATATGGCGCAAGCAATTGGTTTGGCAAATATGATCCGTCAATTGGGTGGAGCGGTAGGTATCGCCCTTATCAATGTTTTCCTTATTCATAAAAATGCAGACATAAGAGGAAGTATGTTAGGCTATATCACAGACTATTCAGGAGCAAGTACAGAGCGGATCTCGATGATAACTCAAAACTATGTTTCAAAAGGATATTCATTTGATGATGCTCAAGCCCTTGCCTATAAATCAATGGAAGGGTTCTTATTCAAGCAGCAGGCATTGGTCAGCTATAATCAGGGTTTTTTGATGGTAGGATTTGCAATTTTATTTTGTATTCCTATTGTTTTACTGATCAGATATAAAAAGGGTGTTGTCGCAAAACCTATTTCAGATCACTAGTTCATTTGCAATCGCAACTATCATTTTCCATTTTCAAATCGATCGCTGTAACCACTTTAGAGATAGTATCACAATCGGCAATTATAATGCGGAGATTTTTTCCAGCTGAAGTTATTCCTTCTATGGCATAAGTAGGATAAGGCTTATCATGAACATCACTTTTTTCATAATTTATTTTTCCTTTTCCAATGACCTTCTCACCTCCTCTTTTCCAAACGCCTAACAATTCACTGATCTCCGCTTCGGGAATATGCCTGCATTCCATCCTGCAATTT
>JAPLDC010000104.1 GCA_026391935.1 Bacteroidota bacterium
TTTTTTCTGCTCCATTTCCCATGCGAGCAGGCTTATAAATAAAAATATTGTCTGAAACCAATTGACCATAATCTTTATCAGGTGTCATCATGTAGGTGATAAAGCCTTGTTTCTCAGCCATTTTAGCAAGGGTGCCGATCACATCATCAGCTTCAAATCCGGGCATTGAAATAACAGGAATATTAAACCCTTCAATTACTTTGATAATATAAGGAATTGCCAAAGCAAGATCTTCAGGCATTTCTTCGCGATGTGCTTTATATTCTGCAAATTCTATATGGCGAACAGTTTGTTCCGGTGTATCAAAAACAACTGCTATGTGAGTAGGTTTTTCCTTTTTTAAAACCTCTAATAAAGTATTTGTAAAACCAAGTATAGCAGATGTATTTAAACCTTTAGAATTAATGCGGTGATTATTCGCGAAAGCAAAATAAGCACGATAAATAAGTGCAAAAGCATCTAACAAAAAGAGTTTTTTATTGTTTTCGGACATGTAAATTTATATTAGAATATTGTATAAAAATACCTCAAAAAACTCAGTATTCAAGCAGTGTTTAAAAGTATTTAGGAAATAAAAAAGCCCTGAGTAAATTACTCAGGGCTAATAATTGATATTCAACAATTTTAGTTAGATGCTGTTTTATTATAGGCGTTAAATAACTCAACGATATTATCATAATCATACTTCTTTTCCTCAAGCGCTTTTACAATTTCTTCATTATCAGCCATCACTTCTTCAATTTGTTTTTTGAACTTTCCGGATTTTATTCTTACAAACCCACCATCTTGTTTTTCCATATAATAATCAGACTTCACTTTAATATCATTCATCTGCATTACCTCAATCTGAGATTCATACAAATTTGCAACACCTTTAGAAACACGTTTAACGAAAACTTGCTCTCCATCAACATTGCGCGAAACAAAGGTAACACCATCCACACAATATTCTTTGATCTTTGTAGGGTTGAATGTTTTGATTTCCGAACCATCCTTTTTGCGATAAGCAGCTTTTGTAAAATTGTCGAATTCGCGTTTCGGATTTTTTTTGATCTCACCTTTCAAAGTATCACCATTGAGTACAATGACATATCCCGGATAATACTTTGCCTGGCCATAAGAATTAAAAGCCATAACCATAGCTACCACCACTACAATCATAGAGAAAATTTTGTTTATTTTCATACGTTCGTTTTATATAGATTAATAATTAATTTTTTTAGAGAAATACAAATAAAGCAGATATTTTAATAAATAAAACGCCACGTTAAAAACTTTTTCAAATTGTTAATAACTTTATTTTTGATTAATTAGTCTCAGTATACTAGATTTTCACAGACCAAATAGCAAGATTTCACGATAAAACATACAATAACAAACTATATGAAAGCTATTTTGTAAATTTGAGAAAATATTCTACACTTGAAATCGTATCATTTTCTTTTATTCCTTTTTGCCCTGACAATTATCATAGGCTGCAATAAATGTGCGAGTGAAAAGCCAAAAGAAATTGTTCTTGTCGATAATCCGGAAAAAGTAAACAAGGAAATCGGAAAACTTTTGGATCATAAATTAAGTGACATCGACACATCTACAATCTTACTGATTGAAAAAGACAGCTTATTTGCTACAAAATTCATTTTAGATTTTTACCACCAAAACAACTATACTGCTATTTTCACAGATAAAGGAATTTTAACTAAACAAGGCGACACACTTTTGGATGTGATTAAAAATGCAGATGTTTTCGGATTGATACCTGAAGATTATCACTTCAAAAAAATAGAATCACTTATAAAATTCGCAAAAGATAGTACCTCACAAAAGTTTGATGCAGTAAAATTAATGAACGCTGATCTATTGTTGACAGATGCCTTTTTCACCATGGCTGTTCATATAAATAAAGGTCGCTTGAATGCAGACAGTTTAACTCCCGAATGGAAGGCGGCACAACTTGATACCAATGTAGTAGAAATATTAAATACGTCCATTTTAAAAAACACGCTCCGCTCTGCACTAGATTCTTTGGAACCAACCAACGAATATTACAGAGCCCTGAAACTTTCTTTAAAAAATTTCAAAGAGGAATTCAAAAACAGTGATTGGGACAGCATCGCAAACAGAGAATCCGACTCAACAACATTTATGACAAGGATAAAAGAACGACTCATCAAAAGCCATGATTATTTTGATGAATTTACAGGATCCGATTCCATAAAATTAGTTAAGTCCATTAAAAATTTCCAGTGTAAAAATTATCTTACTGAAGATGGGAAAATTGGCAAACTAACATTCAAGGCACTTCAACGAACTAAAAAAGATTATATCAATCAAATTGAGCTAAATATGGAACGGTGGCGATGGTTCAAAGCGCCAAGGGAAAAACAATTTGTTTGGGTAAACATTCCGAAGTTCGAAATGAAAGTGGTCGAAGAAGATACGCTTGTAATGAAATCACGTGTGATCATTGGTGCACCTGACCACCAGACACCATTATTAAAAAGCACTATCCGCTATTTCTTAATTTATCCCTATTGGACTGTTCCTTTTAGCATCGCCACGAAAGAAATATTACCAATTTTAAAAAGAGACACTTCTTATTTACGAAGGAAAAATTTTGATGTACTAGATGGTAACAATCAAAAAGTAGACGCCTCCAAAATAAAATGGAAAAAATATTCGAAAACATATTTCCCATGGAGATTGCGTCAAGGCATCGGTGAAGATAATTCCCTCGGTATTTTAAAATTCAATTTCGATAACAAGTACGGTGTATATATGCACGATACGGATGGCAGAAAATTATTTGGAAGAGAGATGCGTGCATTGAGTCATGGTTGCTGCCGACTTGAAAGATTCATGGATTTTTCAAAATTTCTGATCAGAGATGATAGTGTTAAGTACCCTGTAGATTCGCTTTTATCGGACATATCAAAAGCGAAACAAAAATATGTCTATTTAAAAAAACCGATTGCTATTTACATCCATTATTTTACTGCAGAAGTTGATGAATATGGCGAGTTACATTATTTCATCGATGTATACAAAAGAGATGAGAAGATGTTAAAGTCATTAAATAGGAACCGAAAATAATTTAACGGAAACTCTATTTAATAATTTCCAAAAGATCACCACAACTTATTTGTCCATTCATTTTTGGAAGCAAATTCTGACCAAAATATATTTTATTGTCCCGCATACGAAATTGAGCAAGTGTTGCTCCGGGTTCTTTTTCTTTTGCTGCAGTAACTGGATTTATCGAAGGTACAGCACAACGGGCACAAGGCTTTGCCATTATTACTTCAATTGAATTTATCCGAATTTGTTTCCATTCATCTTCTTCAAAAGGATTGTCCGTAGCAACAACAATGTTCGGACGAAAGCGTTCCATCCCAATTGGTATTTTTAATTTTTTATTCAAATCATCTAATGACCCTTGTCCGATCAATAATAAAGGATATTCATCACTAAAAGAAACTATTTCATTATTGTGTGCATATTCTTTCTCGACAAAACGGATGCTTGAGTCGGGCATATATACCAGCTTACAATTAATATCCAATTGCTTACTGAACCATTGACTACCATTTATGTATTCAATAGCAGCACATGAATCCTCCCAAACAGAAACAATAATATTTTCACCTTGATCTACGACAAAAGGAATTTTTGAATTCCTCGATATTCTGTTTGTCGGTAGCTGAAATAAATAAACATTCAGAATTCAACTTATTCATCCAGGTTTTTTTCAGATCACTCAAACTTAAATTATTTTTTGTGATAGGGGTAAGGTCATCAATTTCTTTTTCATCAAAAACAAATGCATCGATCTTATTGAAAACCAATAAACTTGGTTTATCCCCTGCGCCAATATCAGCGAGTGTTTGATTAACTACATTTATTTGATCTTCGAAACCTGGATGAGAAATATCAACCACATGAATTAGAACATCTGCTTCACGCACTTCATCCAAAGTGGATTTAAAAGACTCTATAAGATTGGTTGGCAATTTCCTGATAAATCCAACAGTATCAGAAAGCAGGAAAGGAAGATTTTCAATCACCACTTTGCGGACAGTGGTATCCAACGTTGCAAATAATTTATTTTCTGCAAATACTTCACTCTTACTAAGCATGTTCATAATAGTAGACTTCCCGACATTTGTATAACCTACCAAGGCAACGCGTATCATATCAGCACGGTTTTTACGCTGCGTTTCCATCTGACGATCGATGACTTTTAATCGTTCTTTCAAAAAAGCGATCCGGTCACGGACAATACGTCTGTCGGTTTCAATCTCTGTTTCACCTGCCCCTTTCATACCAATACCTCCTTTGATACGATCCAAGTGGTCCCACATTTTTGTCAAGCGGGGCAACAAGTATATAGATTGTGCTAATTCGACCTGAGTTTTTGCATGCGCAGTATGCGCACGAGCAGCAAAAATATCGAGAATCAACCGTGTGCGGTCAACCACTTTTATTTTTATTTCCTTTTCAACATTAATTTCTTTCTCCAGATTACGCTGCTGAGCAGGAGAAAGTTCATCATCAAAAATTACAATGTCAACTTTGTTTTCGGTAACAAAGTTCCTGACATCGTTAAGTTTTCCGGCACCAATAAATGTTCTGGAATCAGGATGTTCTAATCGCTGAGTGTACCGTTTTAAAACTATTGCACCTGCAGTATCTGCCAGAAATTCCAACTCATCAAGATATTCTTTTGCTGTATCTTCATCCTGACTTCTGTTTATTAAGCCAACTAAAACTGCTGTTTCTTGCTTCTTTCCGGTCTCGTACAAAATAGTATTATTTTTTCAATGTTTCAACATATGAAACAACAGCATTAATTTCCTGCTCATTCAAAAAGTCTTTAAAAGGAGGCATCGAACTCGCGCCATTTTTTATGCGATCCAATTTGGTAGTATGATCTGTTTGAGAAACTGTAAGATCTAGTCCACCACTACCTTTTACTCCTCCAACACCATGGCAACTTTGACAATAAGCAGTAAATAAAGCTTCCCCATGTTTTACAATATTATAGTTAGGATTGCTTGTATCAGCTATTGAAGTATCAATAACCTGCTTTTCAATTTTCATTCTTTGCTTTTTATTTATTTCAGCTAATCCATAGGCGCCAATAATAAGAAGTAAAGAAAGAATGGCAAGAACCTTATTCTTCTTCTTAAAGCCAATAATCGCAACAGGTATAGAAACTAACACCATTATTATTTTGATAATTAATAATTTAGTTGTGCCAACCTGCATCAATAAATAAACACCTGTAGCCAGAAACAAAGTGCTAATGATCATTTCAGGAACCTTAACAATTTTGGTAACCTTAGCTAAACCTTCATTATTATTTGAAACCAACAAAAATGTTTTGATCAGATAGATCAATAAAAATAAAATTACAGAAACTAAATGGGTAGTGATTATGGCTTTATACATGTTTTTATTTATTTATTTGTCCGCTCAAAAGTAATAAAAATCCAGGAATTTTACCACTCATACGATTTTAAAATAAAACCACTTTAAAATGTTATTTTTGTTTAGAACAATTTATAACATGAAAAAACACCTACTTTCCTTTTTAGCAATTTCTATCTGCTTAACGCTGCATGCACAGGAAACATTTCCGGTAAATGGAACTTCCGATAAAAATCACACTATTTATGCATTTATCAATGCTAAAATTATTGTTGATGCAGAGGAAACGATCGATAACGGAACATTAGTCGTAAAAGACGGACTAATTTATTCTGTAGGCACAAAAATACCGGTTCCGCAAGGTGCTGTAATATATGACCTGAAAGGCAAATCAATTTATCCCGGACTTATCGATGCTTATACATCCTATGGAATGCAGGAGCCCAAACGTATTTTCACTGGAGGCGGGCCACAACTAGAAAGCAATATTAAGGGAGCTTACGGATGGAATCAGGCAATAAAACCGGAAACGGATGCGGTAAAAATTTTCACAAAAGATGCTAAAATGGCTGAGGATATGCGCAGATTAGGATTTGGTGCTGTACTTACCTTTCAAAAAGACGGAATAATAAGAGGTTCCGGTTCGGTGGTATCACTTGGAGAAACGCGTGAAAATGAATTGATAATCAGTGAAAAGGCTGCGGCTATGTATTCCTTTGATAAAGGAACATCTACGCAAGACTATCCTTCATCATTAATGGGATGTATTGCATTATTGCGTCAAACCTATCTGGATGCTGCTTGGTACAAAACCGACAAAACAAAAAAAGAATTTAACATCTCTTTGGACGCTTTTAATAATTTACTTTCTCTGCCTCAAATATTTGAAACGACCGACAAACTCAACGTTTTGAGAGCCGATAAGATCGGGGATGAATTCAAAATTAATTACATCATGAAAGGAAGTGGCAATGAATATCAACGTTTGGATGATATCAAAGCCAGCGGATGTAAATTTATTTTGCCAGTAAATTTTCCAATGGCATATGATGTTGAAGATGCGTACGATGCAAAATATGTTTCCCTTGCAGAATTAAAACATTGGGAAATGGCCCCTGCAAATCTTTTTGCGATGGAAAAATATTTTATTCCTTTCGCTATCACTACCTCTGACTTGAAAGATAAAAAAGATTTTTGGAAGAATTTGCGCAAAGCAATTTCTTACGGTCTCTCTGAAAAACAAGCCTTAAGATCACTGACTACAATTCCGGCTGAAATGTTGAATGTCAGTGATAAAATCGGAAAGATAAAAGGAGGCATGATAGCAAATTTTATAATTACTTCCGGTAATCTATTTGATGAAAAAACAATAATTTACGAAAACTGGATACAGGGAATAGATTATAAAATAATAGATTACAACACTATTGATGTAAGAGGCAATTACGATTTTTCATATGGACCGGAAAGAGTTTTGCATCAACTGAAAATAGAAGGTGATGTAGATAAATTAAAAGCCACATTATTCCTTGATACCACAAAAATTTCCATGAATGTTTCTGTCGCTGGAAATTCTATTTCATTAAGCTTCAGCACAAAAGAAGCTAACGGAACAATCCGTTTGAGTGGAAACATAACGAGCGAGCCAATACAAATGAAAGGAACCGGGCAAACTCCCGATGGCGGTTGGATAAATTGGAGCGCCAATTATTCCGGCAAACTAATTTCAAGCTCAAAAAAGGATACTACAAAAAAAGATGCTGTTGATTTCGGACAAGTAATTTATCCATTCTGTGCATACGGAAAACCACTTGATGACCATAATGGTTTTGATAAATATTTGACCGCTTTTAAAACGCGTTATGAGGCCGTTTTGATCAAACATGTTACAGTTTGGACAAATGAAGCAGAAGGTGTCTTGAAAAATCAGGATGTTTATATCACCGAAGGAAAAATTGTGCGTATCGCAGATGATATTACTGCTCCTAAACTTTCTTTTGCAAAAGTGATCGATGGAACAGGAAAACATCTGACCGCGGGAATTATAGATGAGCATTCTCACATCGCGATAAGCAGTGTCAACGAAGGAACACAAGCATCAAGTGCAGAAGTGAGAATGGGTGATGTGATAAATTCTGAGGACATAAATATATACCGACAACTTTCCGGCGGGGTGACAACATCGCAATTATTGCATGGTTCCTCAAATCCAATTGGAGGGCAATCTGCCTTAGTAAAATTACGCTGGGGAAAATCACCGGAAGAAATGAAATTTGCGAAAGCAGATGGGTTCATCAAATTTGCTTTAGGTGAAAATGTAAAACAGAGTAACTGGGGAGATTTAAATTCTATACGTTTTCCTCAAACAAGGATGGGTGTGGAACAAGTATATTACGATTATTTTATACGAGCAAAAGAATACGATACAAAACAAAAAGCATACGAAGCAATGTCAGAAAAGGCAAAAGCAACCGCTCCTCCTTTCAGAAGAGACCTTGAGTTGGAGGCTATTGCAGAAATCTTAAATAAAAAACGTTTTATCACTTGTCACTCTTATGTTCAATCAGAAATAAACATGTTAATGCACGTAGCAGATTCAATGGGCTTCAAGGTAAATACATTCACTCATATTTTAGAAGGATATAAGATTGCCGACAAGATGAAAGCTAATGATGCAGGTGCTTCTTCGTTCAGTGATTGGTGGGCATATAAAATGGAAGTAAAAGATGCTATTCCCTATAATGCAGCTATACTTACAAAAATGGGAATCACAACAGCCATCAATTCTGATGATGCAGAAATGGGAAGAAGATTAAATCAGGAAGCAGCAAAATCGATCAAATATGGTGGACTGACAGAGGAAGAAGCATTACAAATGGTAACTCTAAATCCTGCAAAATTATTACATATTGACAACCGGGTGGGCAGTATCAAAGTTGGTAAAGATGCTGATGTTGTTTTGTGGTCAGACAATCCATTATCGATCTATGCGAAAGTTGAAAAAACAATTATTGACGGACAAATTTATTTCGACAATGAAGAAGATGCAAAAATGAGAATTGAAATTCAAAAAGAAAAAGCGCGTATAATTCAAAAAATGTTGGATGAGAAAAAAGGTGGAGCACCGACACAAAAATCAATTTTTAAAAAACCACAATTATTTGGTTGTGATAGTATGCAGGAAGATTATTTGAATAATGAAGAATAGAAAAGACAGGATCCCAGATCTACAATGATTTTTATGATTTTATAAGATAAACAATTCAAAATATTTATGATTGGAGATAATTTTAAACATTCGGATTTAACTAAGAAAATAATAAAAGCATATTACAATGTTTACAATAATTTAGGTTACGACTTTTTAGAAAAAGTATACGAAAATGCTATGATCATTGAGTTGGAGCAACAAGGGTTAGAATGCGAAAAACAAAAAACCAATAACTGTATTTTACGATAAAATATGTGTTGGTAATTACTTTGCAGACATAATTGTAGAAAACAAAGTAATCATTGAATTGAAAGCCTGTGAATATTTAATTGAAGAACATGAAATCCAACTTGTAAATTATTTAAAAGCAACTGAAATAGAAGTTGGATTATTATTAAACTTTGGAAAAGGAGTAGAATTCAAAAGAAAAGTATTGTCAAACGACTTTAAAAGAAACAAAACACTAGAAAACAAAAATATCATAGAACACACAGCTATCCTTTTTTTATCATAAAAATTATTGAAGAGCTGCGTTCCTATCAACACTAACAACCATGAGAAAAGAAATTCTATTCATTTTACTATTCCTACCAATCATCACATTCGCACAAACCAAAAATGTTTTGATCATGAACGGTATTGCACATCTTGGCAACGACAGTCTTATTCAAAATTCAATTATCGGAATTAAAAACGGAAAAATAATTTTAGTCGCAGATGCAAAAACTGCAAATTTTGATAAGTCAGCTTATGATGAAATTATTGATGCGAAAGGGAAAAACATATACCCGGGTTTAATCGCTCCGAATTCAACATTAGGATTAACGGAAATAGAATCGGTAAGAGCAACAAATGATTTCAGAGAAGTGGGAACCAATTTGCCAAATATTCGTTCATTGATTGCGTACAATGCCGATTCAAAAATCATTCCTACGGTTCGCAGTAATGGAGTCTTGTTAGCTCAAATCACTCCACGTGGCGGACTAATTTCCGGAACATCTAGTGTTGTCGTTTTGGATGGATGGAACTGGGAAGATGCTGCCTATAAAATAGATGATGGAGTTCATATCAATTGGCCAACAATTCAAGGTCGTAAATTTTTAGATGAAGACAATATTTTCCCTGGGCCATTTGAAAAAAATAAAGATTATATCAAACAAACAGAGGTGTTGAAAAAATTATTTGCAGATGCCAAAGCATATAATGAAACGGAGGTTAAAGCAGAAACAAATCTTCGCTTTGAAGCAATGAAAGGACTATTCACCGGCACACAAACATTGTTCATCCATAGCAATGCTGTAAAAGAAATGGTAGAAGCGATCAATTTTGTAAAACAAAATAAGATTTCAAAAGTTGTGATCGTTGGAGGAAAAGATAGCTGGATGATAACCGATCTCTTAAAACAAAATAATATTTCTATCATAATTTCACGCGTACACGATCTTCCAACCTATCAGGAAGATGATGTTGACTTACCGTATAAACTACCCTATTTGCTGCAGAAAGCCGGTGTCCTTTTTTGTTTGAATAACGAAGGAGATATGGAAGCCATGGGTACCAGGAACCTCCCATTCATGGCTGGAACAGCTGCAGCATATGGTTTAACAAAAGAACAGGCATTGAGATCTGTTACATTAAATACGGCGAAAATACTTGGCATCGATAAAACAACGGGAAGCATCGAAGTAGGAAAAGATGCCAATATATTTATTTCAACCGGAGATGCGTTGGATATGAAAAGTAATAATGTGGAAAGAGCTTTTATTAAAGGAAACGATATCGACCTGAATACTGATCAAAAAGATCTTTACGAAAAATACAAAAAAAAATACGGAATCAAATAAGCTTTTTTTATCCTAATTGTTTTTTGCTCCTTCCAAAACCCATTGCTTAATAATTTTTATTTCGCAAACATCTAACGACTTAGAAATTGGCATCATTGGGTAACTTGGATCAGAAGTGATTACACCCAACAATTGACCTCTATCAACAATTAGTTTTAAATTGCTATATGTATTTGTAAATGGACTACCTGTACCTGGTTGATGACAAGAATTACAATTACTATTTATAATTGGTTCCACATTTTGTGAATAAGAAACACTGTCAAATGACACACAAAAACTTTGTAAATTTTCAATTGGTTGAGGATCCGCCTTTTTATTTTCGCAAGAGAATAAAAGTAAAAGACAAAAAAATAGAATAATTGATTTCATAGTTTTTAAAATTTGAATACTATAAAAACTCTTACTAATAGAGCGTTTATCTAGTAGATAAAATTAAAAAGGCATTGTAAATTAAGAGTTAATATAACATTACAAAAACATTAATCTTAGCTTGTGAAATCATTTGTTTATATTAAATCCTAATTTTTCTCTCACACTTTTAATAAAACTTTTTGCTAAGAGAGAACTACAAATAATCCCTACCTTTATGTTCTCATATTTTTATTCATGCTGAACCATCTCCGCGCAACGCTTCTTACTATTTTTCTTTTTATGTCCATTTGCTTTCATTCAAATGCACAATGGTTTCCCATTTCTTCACCTGAAAGTAATCAGATTACTTCTATCTGTTTTCCCAGCACTAACATTTCTTATTTATCTTCCTCCAGTAATATTTATAAATCAACCGATGGTGCTATTACATGGGATACTTTAGGATATCCATTCCCAACTTTTACAGACACCTTGGTGTGGTCAGGAAGACTTAAACAGCACCTCTTTTTCACATCAATAGATACAGGTTTTGCAGCGGGATGGGATTTGTTTGCGAATAACGAACTAATTATGAAAACGGTAGATGGCGGAGCAACATGGCTTGTTAAACATAGCGCATTTACCGGAGGTCAACTACAATCAATCTACTTTCCATCGTCTTCAATTGGATATTCAGTTGGCTTATCTGGCAGGAAATTAAAATCGACAGATGGCGGACAAACATGGACCGCACTGCCAAGTGCCGGCATCACGGAAACATTGAATGATGTTTTCTTTTTAACAAACACAACGGGTTATATAATAGGTGTAAACAAAAATTATAAAACAATAAATGGCGGAACCACCTGGAGAGTAGTATCTTTAACAGGAGTCCAAAGCATCTGGTTTACGGATAATATGAAAGGCTATGCAGGAAATGGAAATGGATCGGTACTGCATACAACTGATGGAGGTGCCACATGGGCCACGGTTTCACTAGGAGAAAGTATACCCGTAAATGATATTCAATTTGTTAATGATAGCACTGGCTACATAACTTCCGGCTACGGTCCGGGAAATCCAGGAAAAGTGTTCAAGACCTCTGATTATGGAATACATTGGGAACCACAACCCAGTAGCATAGGAGTCACATTATTTGATGTTTGCTTCATCGATGAAAACACAGGTTTTGCTGTTGGAGATAACGGAACAATCATAAAAACAACAAATGGCGGTGGCCCTACAGCTCCTGTTGCACTTTTTGCAGGTGACAATCCACTCTTTTGTGATAGTGTGACCAACTTCAGTAATCTCGGACCCGTCGGATACAGTTATACATGGCTAATCAATGGGGTAGTAACTGCTACTTCATATAACTTCAGCTATGCGTTTGCTCCTTCATCTACATATACAGTGAGCCTTATAGCGAACAACGGACTCTATTCAGATACGACAACGTCAACCATTAATACACCTGCTCCGCTTAGCATAAATATTATTTTAACAGCTAACGCTGATACTGTTTGCGCTCCAGCTTCCGCTACATTAAATATTTTGAGTTCACAGCCTGGTGTTTACTATCGATTTATGTTAGGGGCAACTTATTTGACAGGTAACATTGCAGGAACAGGAGGAACACTTACCTATACTTCAAGCGGACTATTTACCAATACAACTTTTACAGTTGAGGCAGTAATTTCAACTTCATGTGGCATCTATACACAATCACAAAATATAACCATCTATTGTATTCCTTATCCAATTACTACTATTCCTTTTGCTGCCGTTCACAATCCGATTTGTGCTGGTGACTCAACAGTATTTACAATCAGTTCCACGCAAACAGATGTCCGTTATTGGATCGTTAAATATGTTTCAGGACTTCCTGCAGTAAGTGATACAGTTCTTGGGACGGGAGGCAGTATTTTTTTAAATGTATGGGGCACAGGAACATTTTTATTCGCAGCTCAGAAAGTATTTGGTTGCTCTCCTAATTATTCTTCATTACAAATAGCCATTACTCAGCGAACGCTGAATATGTATTTCTATCCATCAGGAACAACCTACATCGCGAATGATACTTTAGCTTTCAACAATAGCTCAAATGCTGACAGCTATGTATGGCAGTTTCCGGGAGCTGGTATTTCTGGCTCTACAAATTTTGAGCCTACCAACATTACTTATCCATCAAGCGGAATTTATAACATAACTCTGATTGGAAATACAATAGAAGGGTGTTCAGATTCAACAACAGCGCAAGTCTCCATTTTCAATCAAGCTCCAAATGGCACTGGTACTTATTGTTGGAGCTACAACGAGAATGCTTCTCAAAGTATATTTTTTCCAACTTATGCAGGAGCTTACCCATTCAAGACACATTCTGTTTCTGATCAGTTTATTGACAACAAAGGCAATGTATATGTAACAGGTTTTTATAAACAAACAGTTTATTCCTGGGATCCTAAATATAATTTTTTTATACGAAAACTTGATAAGGATGGTAATCTTCTCTGGTCAAAATATATGATGGCTGGAAACGATAATAGAGAGCTTAATAGTTTTGTTGCAGGCATTACCGGTGATACAGCAGGAAATATTTATTTAACAGGAACTCTCGGCACAGACTTAATTGATTTTGGAAGTGGCATCATACTTACTTGTCCTTCACCATCAGTTAGAAATACTTTTGTGGTAAAATATAACAGCAATGGCGATGCATTGTGGGCACAAGATATTTCAGGGGGAAGTTATTCAACAGCAACAGATATTGTGGCAGGAAACAAGAATGATGTATATGTTTCCGTAATAATCGGAAATGTTGGATATGTGATAAAACATTATGATACAAATGGTAATTTTATTAATGACCTTTTTGTTCCTACAACTACCGGACAAGGCATAGAAACTATCCAGTCATTGAACTACAGCTTTGTAATAGGAGATCAGATTCCCATTTTAAGTCCTAAAATGAGATTTGACAAAAATGGTGATTTGTTGGTTGCAGGCAGAAATTATAAAGGTGACCTTATTTTAGGAAGCACAACTATTCCTTGCTCCTCTCAAGAAGAGGTATATTTTGTCGGCATAATTGATACCAGTTCATTCACTTGGTCTGGGGGCTTTCCTGTCGCGCGTTACAAACGTGTTTCAACAAGTTGGGCTTCAACGTATCTCAGTAGTTTTCTTTCCTTCGATATCGACAGTAACAATAATATATATTTTACCGGTTCATGGGCTGGAAGCAATGATACTGCAGCAACATTAGTTATTGGTAACGATACAATATCAGAAGTGATGGACAAATATGCTTTCATTTCAAAATTCAACATAACAGGAAATCTTCTGTGGCATAATCTTGCTAAAGCTAATGGGATACGAGACATTGTTGTTGCCTCAACGGATCATGCATTCATATATGGAAAAATTGACGATGATATTTATTCTGTAGCTGCTGGATTTTATTCTCAAACAGCTGCTCCGGCAGGAATAGCTGAAACAATGAACTCTGATTATTTTCTAGGTGAATACAATCCATCCGGAGATCTTGTGTCTGTAAATAAAATCATGGCTAATGATCCTCCTATTGATATTTTACAAGAAGGCGGTATTCTCGAACGAAATGCTTGCGGTGATCTTTATTTCACGGCTTTGGTTTCAACAGTTATAATTGGCTCAGACACCATATCAACAGGAACGGAGCAACTGACAGTTACAAAATTTGCTCCCGACAATTTCTGTACAAAGCTTTTTTGCACACCTGCTGTCGGCCCTGTCATTTCTGCCATTTCTAGCAGTTCGATAACAGAGATTTGTGTGGGAGATTCTATTGTTTTTGCAATAAATTGGGCAAGTGTGGGAGTAAGTAAAGTTAATATTTCGTATTCATTGAACGGTGCTCCTTTCCTCCCTCTTGTCAGCAATTTTCCCGATGCTACTGCTCCTTATTATTACACAGTAGCCGACAGCGGAAGCTATACATTCATTATTACCGACAGCGCAAACGTCCTGATTTCTGATACAATCTACAATATGCTGCTCAACCCAATTCCTTATCCTACTATAGTTGTTTCTAACGATACCAATATCTGCGAAGGGGAATCCGCGACATTGAATGCAATAGCCGACATGCCCGTAAATTATGTCTGGGCTCCTGGGACGTCTACTACTTCCTCTGTAACCTACTCACCGATTGCTTCTACTCAGTATACTGTGACCGCAACAAACTCAACAGGATGTAGTAGTCAGGATATGATAATGGTTTCTGTCAATCCAATTCCTTACATTACATACACTAACAAATATCATTAATAGTTCAACACCAGGAATCGGAACATTCACTTACCAATGGTATTTGTTTTCTAACCCAATTGCAGGTGCAACAAATTCAACTTACTCACCATCCACAGGCGGCCTCTATACTTTATCAATTACTAACACCACAACAGGATGCAACTACACGACATCTGTTTTAAATGTAGTATTGGCATCAATCTATAACCCAATTGCAGGAGGAATAATAATAAGCAATGACAACTCACTCCTTACGATCTCATTTAGTCAAACTATTAGTGAGGAACAATACGAAATATCTATTATGGATGTAAATGGAAAAACCATTTTGTATTCAAAGGAACAGATGGGAGGAATAAATAATTCGACACGAATCGTAATCGAAAATTTATCGTCAGGATGTTATATAGTTAAATTGGAATCAGCCACTAAAAAACTGAGCAAACGAATCATAAAAATATAATTTCTATTTAGTTTTAAATCCTAATTTTTCTCTTACCCGCTCCAAGGTAGCCTTTGCAATCACTCTTGCTTTATCTGCTCCTATTTGTAATTTTTTATCCAACTCATCACGATTACTCATATAATAATTATACGTTTCCCGCTCCGCTTTAAATTTCTCCAACAGTAATTCAAGAAAAGCGGTTTTTGCATGACCATAGCCGTAACCACCCTTCGAATAATTTTCACGCATTTCGGATATCTGAGAATCAGTGGCAATCAATTTATATAATGCAAATACATTGCAG
>JAPLDC010000116.1 GCA_026391935.1 Bacteroidota bacterium
GATCCACCAGGATGTCCGGAATTTACTGCATGAACCATCCGAACAATATCTCGGCGAACCTGAGTGACAATTTTTTCTAATTCTGCTGTTGAAGCCATAAATATGTTGATTAAAAGGTGTTTTTTTACATTAAGCGTTCAAAAGTACCAATTTTTACAAGCCTTATAGGTATTGTTGAAAAATTGCTTTATTGTTGAAAACTCTAGGAAATAAAGCAAAATAAGGGTTTTAAAAATTTTTCGATATGGTTATATTTGCAGGCTAAATTCAATTTTGCAAGTGGGCAGTTTACAATTGCTTGTTGCTAAATTGATCAATTATTTAATTAAAAAAAATATGGCATTACAGTGTGGAATAGTGGGATTACCAAATGTTGGAAAATCAACTTTATTTAATTGTTTATCAAACGCAAAAGCGCAAGCGGCGAATTATCCGTTTTGTACCATCGAACCGAATGTGGGTGTGATTACTGTGCCGGATGAACGTTTATCCGTTTTGGAAAAGATCGTTAACCCTGAAAGAGTTGTTCCTACAGTAGTTGAGATCGTTGACATTGCAGGGTTAGTAAAAGGAGCCAGTAAAGGAGAAGGTTTAGGGAATAAGTTCCTTGCCAATATCCGTGAAACGAATGCGATCATTCACGTATTGCGTTGTTTTGATGATGAGAACGTAGTTCACGTGGATGGCTCGGTAAATCCTGTCCGGGATAAAGAGATCATCGATACTGAATTACAATTGAAAGATCTTGAATCCATAGAGTCGAAACTTAAGAAGGTAGAAAAGCAGGCAAAAACGGGGAATGATAAAGACGCGAAAAAGGCGTTTGATGTTTTATCGGGATTGAAAGAATTGCTGGAGCAAGGGAAATCGGCTCGTTCTGCAAACCTTTCCGAAAGTGATATGGCATTTGTTGCCGATTGTTGTTTGCTTACCATTAAGCCGGTTCTTTATGTGTGTAATGTAGATGAGGCATCTGTGAAAACAGGGAATAAATATGTTGATCAGGTAAAAGAGGCTGTTAAAGCTGAAAATGCGGAGGTGTTGATCATAACAGCTGCGATGGAAGCAGAGATCGCGGGGTTGGATACTTACGAAGAGCGCCAAATGTTTTTGGGAGAGATGGGACTTACGGAGCCGGGAGTTAATTTCTTGATAAAAGCAGCTTATCGTATCTTGAATTTACAAACCTACTTTACTGCAGGAGTGAAAGAGGTTCGTGCCTGGACCATCGTAAAAGGAATGACAGCGCCACAAGCAGCAGGCGTGATCCATACTGATTTTGAAAAAGGATTTATCAGAGCTGAGGTGATCAAGTTTAATGATTTTGTTACATTAGGCTCGGAAGCTGCTTGTAAAGAAGCAGGAAAAATGGGCGTTGAAGGGAAAGAATACGTGGTAAACGATGGTGATCTGATGCATTTCAGATTTAATGTATAAAAAGGTACCATGTATCAGGAATTATGTATCAGGACAAAATCCTGATTCTTGCAATTTGATACTTAATGCAAAAAAGAGATGGCTAAAGAAGTAAAATATACAGAAGATAGTATCCGTACGCTGGAGTGGAACGAGCACATCCGTTTACGTCCTGGTATGTATATCGGGAAGTTGGGCGATGGTTCATCACCGGATGATGGAATTTATATTCTGTTGAAAGAAACATTGGATAACTGTATCGATGAGTTTGTTATGGGAAATGGTAAAACCATTGAAGTAACGATAAAAGATAAAACAGTTAAGGTACGTGATTATGGCCGAGGGATTCCTTTGGGAAAATTGGTAGATGTTGTTTCTAAAATAAATACCGGAGCAAAATATGATTCCGAGGCCTTTAAAAAATCTGTCGGACTAAATGGAGTTGGTACCAAGGCGGTTAATGCTTTATCTAGTTATTTTAATGTTCAGGCATTCCGTGAAGGGAAAACAAAATCAGCAGATTTTTGTATCGGTAATCTTACAAAAGAAACGAAGATCGTTGATTCGGACGCCAGAATGGGAACATTGGTTTCTTTTATTCCCGATGAAAAAATATTCGGAAACTATCATTTCATCAACGAGTATATTGAAAAGATGTTGTGGAACTATGCGTTCCTGAATACAGGATTGACCATTGTTTACAACGGACAGAAGTTTCATTCGGAGAATGGATTGCTTGATCTGTTAACACAAAATATCAACGGGCCGATCTTATATCCACCAATTCATTTGAGTGGTTTTGATATAGAAGTAGCCTTGACGCACAGCAATCAGCAATATGGTGAGGAGTATTATTCGTTTGTGAACGGACAACATACTACACAAGGTGGAACACATCAGGGAGCATTCAGGGAAGCGCTTGTAAAAACTATCCGTGATTTCTTCAAGAAAGATTTTGAAGCAGTGGATGTGCGCACCTCAATTATTGCTGCAATAAGCATTAAAGTGCAAGAGCCGATTTTTGAATCGCAAACAAAAACCAAATTAGGCTCCCAGGATATCGGTCCGAAAGGCCCATCTGTAAAAGCTTTTATTGGCGATTTTTTAAAGACCGAATTAAACAATTTCCTGCATAAAAATCCGGAAGTAGCACAAACGATTTTACAGAAGATTCAGTCGAGTGAGCGTGAACGCAAAGATCTTCAAGGGATCCAGAAGCTTGCGCGGGACCGTGCAAAAAAATCAAATCTGCATAACAAGAAATTGAGAGATTGCCGAGTGCATTTAACTTCTAATGATGAGCGTAAATTGGATACTACCTTATTTATTTGTGAGGGAGATTCGGCAAGTGGTTCCATCACAAAAACACGTGATGTGAATGTTCAGGCGGTTTTTAGTTTAAAAGGAAAACCATTGAATGCATTCGGCTTAACCAAGAAGATCGTGTATGAAAATGAAGAATTCAACTTATTGCAGGCAGCATTAAACATTGAAGACGGAATAGAAAATCTGCGTTATAATAATATCGTTGTCGAAAGGGACCATTTCGTTCAGGATACCGAAATCGCCTGATTCTTTAATGTAACAGATAGTACCAAGAATAAGCCACATCGGATCGTCGTTGAAGCCGCCACCGATATCGTTATTGCCACGTTTGGTGAGCGGTTGGTACTGATGGTAGCAACCACCATCGGGGAACTGTGTTGAGGCGATGTCGATAATCCGTTCACGGGCACGCTAAAGACAGGATAGTGGAGTTGTTGAGTTATTACATGGGGAAAAATACACAAGAGCGCCAGGATTTTATTATCGATAATTTGGTGGTAGAAAAAGATCTGGTTACCAACGAATAACAGTTATGCACTTCGACTGCGCTTAGTGTGACGCAATCGATTGGAATTTTGTTGTTGTCATGTTGAGCCTGTCGAAACATGTGGATTGGCTTACGCAAGCACTTCGGCTATGCTCAGTGTGACGGAAGTTGTTGGATTAGCGTATTGATTTAATAATAAGTAGAATGTGAGTGGGTGGGGTGTGTAAAAATGATTACGAAGAGGAAATTAGATATTAGATTTTTTATTATAGTATGAGCGAAGAAAATACAAACGAAGAGTTAGCTGGTGGAGGTGATGAACTTCACAATATCACGCATGTTTCCGGCATGTACAAAAATTGGTTTTTGGATTACGCTTCGTATGTAATTCTTGAGCGTGCTGTGCCTTATGTTGAAGATGGATTGAAACCTGTTCAACGTAGAATATTGCATTCCATGAATGACCTTGATGACGGACGATATAATAAGGTAGCGAATATTATCGGGCATACCATGAAATACCATCCGCATGGCGATATGAGTATCGGTGATGCTTTGGTAGCCTTGGGGCAAAAAGATCTGTTGATCGATACACAAGGAAACTGGGGAAATATTTTGACAGGTGACAGAGCAGCAGCACCACGTTATATTGAAGCACGCTTATCTAAATTTGCTCAAGAAGTTGTATTCAATCCAAAAACAACTACCTGGCTTTTAAGTTATGACGGAAGAAATAAAGAACCAGAAACGTTACCTGTAAAATTCCCGTTATTACTAGCTCAAGGAGTTGAAGGTATTGCTGTTGGCTTGGCTTGTAAAATGTTGCCGCATAACTTTAATGAATTGTGTGATGCATCAGTTGCTGTGTTAAGAGGTAAAAAAACGGATATCCTTCCTGATTTTGCGACAGCTGGAATGGCTGATTTCTCAAATTATAATGATGGCCTACGAGGCGGAAAAGTAAGAGTAAGAGCAAAAGTATCCCAATTGGATAAAAAGACATTGGTAATCAGTGAAATTCCATTTGGAACAACAACAGGTTCTTTGATAGAAACCATTGTAGCGGCAAATGATAAAGGGAAGATCAAAATACGTAAAGTAGAAGATAACACTTCTGAGAATGTAGAGATCGTAATTCATCTTGTTCCGGGAATTTCTCCTGATAAAACAATTGATGCGCTATATGCTTTAACTGATTGTGAATTATCCATTTCCCCGAATGCTTGTATCATTGAAGATGATAAACCTCGATTTGTTGGAGTAAATGAAATGTTGAAGATCTCTACAGGAAAAACATTAGAATTGCTTCGAAGAGAGTTAGAGATTGAGAAGGCTGAGTTACAAGAATCATATATGTTTGCTTCCCTTGAAAAGATTTTTATCAAGGATGAGATGTATATAGATTTCAAAAATTATTCTGATAAAATAACGTTGTTTGAATATTTAGGCGGACGATTTGCGAAATATAAAAAGCAATTTATACGTGCGATCACGGATGAAGATTATGAGAAGTTGACACAAATACCGATGATTCGGATTACCCGTTTTGATTCTAAGAAAGCGGATGAGAAAATGAAAGCCTTGGATACCCGTATTCAGGAGATCGATCATCACCTGGCTAATCTTGTTGAGTATGCGATTGAGTATTTCAAAAATTTAAAAAAGAAATATGGTGTTGGCCGTGAACGGAAAACAGAAATAAAATCTTTCGAAAATATTGTTGCTACAAGTGTTGTTGTAGCGAATGAAAAATTATATGTCAATCGTGAAGAAGGATTTGCAGGGTATGGATTGAAGAAAGATGAATTAGTTGGAGAGTGTTCTGATATCGATGACATCATTGTTTTTTTGAGGGATGGCACAATGAAAGTTACGAAAGTCGCTGATAAAGCTTTTGTAGGAAAAGATCTGATTCACATCGCTGTTTTCAAGAAAAATGATGAGCGTACAGTGTACAATTTAATATATCGTGATGGGAAAAGTGGAAGCGTATTCATGAAACGTTTTCCTGTAACAGGTGTGACTCGAGATAAACAATACGATCTGACAAAAGGAACGAAAGAATCGCAAATATTATATTTTAGCGCAAATCCGAATGGCGAAGCAGAAGTTGTGGAAGTACAGTTAAAGCCGATGCCGGGTTTACGGAAAGTACAATGGGATCTGAATTTTGCTGAATTAGCTGTAAAAGGAAGAAATTCAATGGGGAATGTAGTGACAAAATATTCCATCAAAAAAATTGTATTGAAGGAAAAAGGTGTTTCTACATTAGGTGCAAGAGATATTTGGTTTGACGATACAGTTCAGCGGTTGAATACCGATAGGCGAGGAACATTCCTCGGCAGTTTTGGCCCGGAAGATAAAATCCTCACGATAACACAGAATGGAAATTATAAACTTTCCGGTTTTGATGTCTCGACTCATTTTGATGAGGATATGATCTTGATCGAGAAATTTAATTCTAAAAGACCTGTTTCAGTAATCTATTTGGACGGAGAAAGCAAGACGTATTTTGTAAAACGGTTTATGGTGGAGCCGACAGATAAAAAAGTATTATTCATTTCTGAATCGGAAGGTTCAAGAGTGGAGATCGTTTCTACAGAAGCTTTGCCTGTTGTGGAAGTAAAATACAGCAAGGTGAAAGATAAAGAAGTGCCTTCTGAAAAGATCAAGCTTTCTGACTTTATTGAGGTGAAAGGCATGAAAGCGAAAGGAAATAAGTTGTCATACAGTAAAGTAAAAGAGATCAATTTATTGCCACCTGAAGAAGTGCATATTGAAGAAGATGTGTTGGATGAGTTTGAAGAAAGCGGCATGTCGCCTTTGGAAGCGATCAAAAAAGCACAAGAGCCTACGAAAGAAAAAAATATTATTTCCATTGATCAAATGATTAATGCGGAGATAAAATTACCATCACAAGAAAAAAAGAAGAAGAAAAAAGGAAAAGGGGACGGAAAAGATCTTAAGTTGGATTTTTAAGGATCTATAAATATAATAGCTGCAGTAGAAAAGAATTGACAATCTTTTATTCTGCAGCTTTTCTTTTTTGCTTTCGATGAATTATTTCCCGTAATTGTATACTAAATCATCCCTTAAATTAAATCTTAAATAAATGAAATTAAAACTAATTACTGTCTTTTCTTTTTTATTAGTATGTGCAAATTCCTTTGCACAAAATATTAATGTAAGCTTCGCGGCTCATTTGGCTTATCCGGGGCAGACATGTGCCAATATTAGCGGTTATGTTGATTCAACCGGAAAAGAATATGCGCTGGTAGGCGCTTCTTTTGGAATGTCAATTGTAGATGTTTCAAATCCTGCAAGTCCGGTAGAAGTATTGCAGGTACCGGGCGTTCACAATTTATGGAGAGAAATAAAAGTGCGTGGAAAATATGCATATGTTACCACAGAAGGTGGTGGCGGATTGCAGATCATAAATTTGAGAAGTTTGCCAAATGTTGCAGGCGTGGTTTATCATAATTGGGCACCAACGATTGCCGGTACCGGTGGCGGGACGCTGAATGCGATCCATGCTTTGCATATTGATAACAACTTTGTGTATTTATATGGCAGCAATTTATTCAGTGGTGGTGCTGTGGTAGCTGATATTACCGATCCCTGGAATCCTACTTATTCAGGAAAT
>JAPLDC010000216.1 GCA_026391935.1 Bacteroidota bacterium
ATAAGTGATTAAACTAAAAGGGCCTGCCTCACCTGGCCGATGACATGTCGTGCAATTCTTGTAGATGATTGGAGCAATTTGTTCAGAGAAAGTAACGGGTCCTATTTTTTTATCATTACTACAGGAGGTAATTAGCTGCGTGAAAAGTAATAGTAAAATAAAAAATTTAAAATTCATTTAATTATAATTTACCTAACAGTCCTAGCTCAATTTTCTTAAGCGAAGACAACTTTCTATTTACATATACAAATCAGGATCAATAACACAATCAAGAAATCAATATTTTACATAAATTATAAAATGTATCTTTTTTAATCTTCCACGTTATATTACCGAAACCTTCAAACAAAAATAAGAGAATGTTTTAATGACACATGAATTTTTATATGAAAAGAATTTATTTTCTAACTATCTTTTTTGTTTGTATTCTAACATTGACCTCCTGCAGATCCAAAACTCCTTGGAATCCATACCTGAGTGCAAAAGAGAAACCCAGTGAAAAGCAAAGAAAAGAAGAACAAAAGCAACTGGTAAAAGGAACAAAAAATTATGAAGAGCAAATGAAGGAAAATAAAAAGAACATTCAGGAAAATATAAATAAATCTACTTCGATGAAAAAGAAATACAAAAGTATCACCAGAAGAAAAAGGAGAACAAAGAAAAGAAATTTGGATTAATGAATTCCGTGTTAATATTTATGTTCAACGATTGCTGTTTCAAATTAACACCTATTTGCTTATCTTTGTAAGCAATGCTTAGAACATTAAAAACACTAACACTCCTACTCGCTTTTGTATTCTCAACAAGCGGAATAGAGTCATGTAAATCAAAAGGCGCTTATAATAAATACCGAAGTGCGAAAGTCCGTCCGAGTGAAAAGCAAACCCGCGCCGATAAAAAAATAATTGCACAAGGAAATAAAAATTATAAAAAACAATTGAGAACAAACAGGAAACATTTGTTCGGAAGAAAAACAGCTCCTGGAGCTCCGAAAAATTAATTTGAAAGCCCGATCAAAAACTTCATCGTATCCAATCCATCAGCATAATCATTAAGTTTCGGACATTGTGCCGTTCCAAAAGGGATAGCATTTTTTATTTCTACACACGAAGCAACAACGCACTGAATTTGTTCTTTTTCATTCTCCAATTTGATGTTCAATGCATTTAAATCTTCATAATATTCATAAAACAAAACACCGATAGGTGAAGAATAGGAAAAATATTCTTTAATCAACAAAAAATTATTGTCGAGCAATGAATGAAACATTCCGACAACCTAATCCAAAATATTGAAAAATATCCTCTCCTAAAAATTTTAATTCCTGACTTGTTTCAGCACCCGTCAATATGGCAACGGAATTTCTATTTTTACGAATGATGTTCGGATATTTTCCAAAATAATAATCGAAATACCGGGAGGAATTATTACTTCCAGTCGCTATCACTGCATCAATATTTTTTAACTGATCTTCTGTGAATTCAATCAGATCAGAAAATTCAGGTGAGATTTTTTTTAATATTCTGGCAACAAATGGCAGTAATAATTTATCATCAGAAGAAAGCTTACCAATGAATTTATTACCAGAAATCAAAACACATAACATATCATGAAAACCGACCATTGGAATATTTCCTGCCATGATTACGGCGACAGTCATTGGCCCCTTTTCAGCAACCAGCTCATTTTTATACAAAGATATCCAATCTAAGAATTCACTTTCCTCCAAACTTTCCGAAAGTGCATTCAATGCATTTCTAACATTTTCTTCTGTAAACCATTGATTATAAATATGAACCGTTTTAATAAGTTCCTGCAGATCATCATAAAATATTTCGTTCAATTCATTTGAATTATCACGAACGCCTACTAATGAAAACTGTTTAAGGAATGTCCCCAACTTAATCAACGAACTAATTCTTTTCTCTACTGTCATTCTTCCTTTGTTTCTATCACAATTAAGGTTTCCCGTTTTTTAATTCTAATTTTTATGAAATTCAATAAAAACTTGTAATTTTGCCTAAATTTATTTACAAAACTAACAATAATTATGGCAATAAAAATTACTGAAGAATGCATTAATTGTGGAGCTTGCGAGCCTGAATGTCCAAATAATGCAATTTATGAAGGCGGAAACGAATGGCGCTTTTCAGATGGAACAAAACTAAGCGGTATGTTTGCATCTAAAAGTGGCTTAAATGTTGACGCAGATGCTGCTCAACCAGCTGTTAATATGGATGTTTATTATATCGTTTCAGATAAATGTACTGAATGCGTTGGCTTCCATGATGAACCACAATGTGATGCAGTTTGCCCTGTTGACTGCTGTGTAGATGATGAAAATTGGAGAGAAAGCAAAGAAGATCTTTTATCTAAAAAAGACACGATGCATAATTAAAAAATAAAGAATCTTAAAAGCGTCATTCCTTAATTGGAATGGCGCTTTTTTATTATGAAAATTTCTTCAGTGTATTAATGTCGAAGTGGCAGATCACTCTGAGCTCAGCCGAAGTGTCGAAGAGTATGCATTGGCCTACCAAAATATTTCGACAGGCTCAACATAACAATACGCGGCTCAATTCGGTCACTTCGGGAAAAACAGAGAAAAACATAATAGTATGATCATTTAAATTATCTCCGCAATTAGTTCCCATCTGCCACCGAACTACCTACGCAATATCCAATTTCACTTTCCGTTTATAATTCATACTTTTACAGTAATGAAAAGGACCGTCACTTATTTTCTTTTTTTTATTGTCGCATCAGCTTTTTCACAAGATGTGACAAATGAAATGCGCTTGAAGCAGGTGGATGAATTCACGCAATCCAAACTGAAGCCTCTTATTAAAGAACTTTATTCCCCTAAAGTAAATTCTGAGGAACAAAATAAGTTGAATAAAGAGCTGCTCAGGGAATTTGAAGATGCAATAAATATTCCTGAGACTTTTAATTACGGGTTCGATTCTTTAAAAAAGGATATAGGAATATTAATCTCACCCGATAAAACATTCCGCATCATCCATTGGAACATAGCCAAAAGTGATGGTACGTTTGAGTATTACGGATTCATCCAATCCAAACATATCGAAATAAAAAAGGCAGGTCTTTTCAGAACTTCAAAAACAGAAACGATGCAATTGTTTCCGCTGATCGACAGATCATCAGAAATTAAAAACCCGGAAAATGCGATCACGGATAATAAAAAATGGTTCGGTGCACTATACAGTAAGATAATCGTAAAGGAAACCAAATCAAAAACATATTATACACTTTTGGGATGGGATGGAAACGATAAGTTTTCGCAAAAAAAAATAATTGAAGTATTGACATTTGATGCGAATGGCACTCCGCGTTTTGGTGCTGATATTTTTAATTTCGATAAAAAATTTCCAAAGCGCGTAATTTTCGAATTTTCATCTACCTGTAATTTATCGGTCAGATACAGCAATAAAAAAGATTCGATAATTTTCGGACATCTTGCTCCGACACAACCTCAGTTTGAAGGACAATTTCAATATTACTGCAGCGATATGAGTTTCGATGGTTTTGGTTTCAAAAAAGGGAAATGGAATTATGGTGCTGATGTGAAAGCTGTAAATGATTTCGATGAGAAAGATAAATTATATAAGGATCCACATGACAGATCCGAAGGGCATGATGAAAGTAATTTATACAACATACAGAATCCTAAGAAAAAAAAGAAAAAAAAATGAACTGATCTTTAAGGTTCCTTACCAATTAAATCTGTTTACCCTTTAGAAAAATTTATTCCGCCAATTTTCCATTTCACTGATTATTTATTTCTAATTTTGCGACCTGTTATTCTCGTTAAGTATAACATTCGTTCTTTTTTGTTATTATTAAAATCCGACAGGATAAATTCAAATAATGTAATCTAAACAAACATAAAATTATGTCAACTAAAGAAATGATCAAAGTTCACAATTTCAGTGCTGGTCCTGGGGTATTGCCTGCCGAAGTATTAAAACAAGCTGCTGAAGCTTGTATCAATTTCGATAACATGAACTTATCCTTACTTGAGATCTCTCATCGTAGTAAAAATTTCGAAAAGGTTATGGAAGAAGCTCGTGCCTTGGTAAAAGAATTATTAGGATTAAACGACAACTACAAAGTACTTTTTTTAGGAAGCGGTGCAAGTTTACAATTTGCAATGGCTCCTTTAAACTTGCTTCGCACCGAAGGAACTGCAGGATATATTAATACTGGAGTTTGGGCAAGCAAAGCCATAAAAGAAGCTAAGTTGATCGGAAACACACAAGTGATCGCTTCTTCAGAGGATAAAAAATTCAACTACATTCCGAAAGACTATGATATACCTTCTACTTTGGACTATTTACACATCACTTCCAATAATACTATTTACGGAACACAGATAAAAGAATTCCCGAAAACATCTGTCCCATTGGTTTGTGACATGAGCAGCGATATCTTCAGCAGAAAAGTTAATGGAAACGACTTCGCTTTGATCTATGCCGGAGCACAAAAAAATATGGGTCCTGCAGGTACAACTATGGTTGCTGTTGACGAAACGAAACTTGGAAAAACAGGCCGTAAATTATTATCCATGTTGGATTATCAAGTTCATATTAAAGGGGATAGCATGTACAATACACCGCCCGTTTTCCCAATCTATGTTTCTATGTTAACCTTAAAATGGTTGAAGGATAATGGCGGTATTCCTTGGATCGAAAAAATCAATCAGCAAAAAGCGGATACTTTGTATAACGAAATTGACAGAAACTCTTTATTTGTTGGGACAACAGCAAAAGAAGACCGTTCAAATATGAATGTGACATTTATTATGCACAAACCTGAATTGGAACCTGAATTCGATAAATTATGGAAAGAAGCTAATTTAAGTGGACTACGTGGACACCGCGATGTTGGTGGATACAGAGCTTCCTTATACAATGCCTTGCCTATAGAAAGTGTAAATGCTTTGGTTGAAGTGATGCAAGCTTTTGAAAAGAAAATGGCATAAAACAGTTTTGTAGACCAATTGAAATAAAAATGCCGCAGGCTTATTGTCTGCAGCATTTTTATTTACCATTTTATAAATTCCCCGATCTGCTTCTCAAGGACTTTAATGATATTTTCATCCTTAATTTTCCCTTCGGCATCCAGCATTGCTAAAACACTAGAAATAGGCTGTTTATTTGGGTGAACATGAATTCCTAAATAGTGTAAAACTCCGGTAAGATGATCTAATCCTCGCAAATTACCTGCCCTACCACTTGCAACGCCTACCAAAACAGCTTTTTTGCCTCTATTTGTATCAGGGTGAACGGCATCCAAAAACACTTTAAGAACCCCAGGAAAACTCCCATTGTATTCAGGAACAATAAACACAAATTTTTGAGCAGGAACGATATATTCGTTTAACAATTGTTGAAAATTTTCTGACGGCTTATTATATAATTCAGTTGAAATAAAATCAGTTGGTAAAGACTCCAGGGAAAGCAATTTTGTTTCAACCCCTTGTTTTTCCATAAGTTGCACATAATTTTTGGCAATTTTCAGGCTGTTACTATTGGGGCGGTTTGTAGCTGAAATAACTGTAATCATATCAAATATTATTAACAAAAAACTGTTTAAAAAAGTGTTATAAGTTTTAAAGTGCTTGTCCAGCCAAAAACTGTATTTTTAGGACAAGAATAAAGCACAAACTTAAGCATTTTCAATCAATTTATGAATATTACCTATTTCGGTCATTCCTGTTTTGGAGTTGAAGTAAATGGCAAACATATTTTATTTGACCCCTTCATTTCACCCAATGAATTGGCAGTTAATATTGATATTTCTTCTGTAAAAGCTGATTTCATATTGGTTTCGCATGGCCATGAGGATCATATTGCTGATGTAGTAAGTATTGCCAAGCGCACCAATGCGAAAGTGGTTTGTAATTATGAAATATCCGTTTGGTTAAACAAAAAAGGAGTCGCAACTACCCATCCGATGAATATCGGAGGAAAATGGAAGTTTGATTTTGGAAATGTAAAATGTGTTGCAGCGGCTCATTCTAGCAGCTTGCCTGATGGTACGTATGGTGGTAATCCGATGGGCTTCATCATTGAATCTGCTGAAGGTAATTTTTATTATGCAGGCGATACTGCTCTAACGTATGATATGAAACTGATCGGTGATTACCGAAGAATAGATTTTGCTTTTTTACCAATTGGCGACAATTTTACAATGGGTGTTGATAATGCGATCATCGCATCCGAATTTATCCGATGCGATAAGATCATTGGAATGCATTACGACACGTTCGGATATATTAAAATTGACAAGGAGCTAGCAGTTTCTAAATTTGAAAATGCCGGAAATGAATTGATCCTTTTCAACATTGGGGAAACAAAAACATTTTGAAGAATCGAAAAAAACACTAAAAAATAAAATTAAAATCTAAATACTAATAAAAAGGGATGGGAAAAATAATAGCAATAGCAAATCAGAAAGGTGGAGTTGGGAAAACAACAACTGCTATTAATTTGGCAGCAAGTTTGGCAGTATTGGAATTTAAAACACTTTTGATCGATGCCGATCCGCAAGCAAATTCTACATCAGGAGTTGGCTTTGATCCCCGTAATATAAAAACCGGGATTTACGAATGTATCATCGATGGAATAGAACCGAAAGATATTATTCTTCAAACAGAGACGCCAAATTTATTTTTACTTCCAGCACACATTGATCTCGTTGGTGCTGAAATTGAAATGATCAACCTTCCTAATCGTGAAAAGATGATGAAGATGTCATTGGATAAGATCAAAAATGATTACGATTTTATTATCATCGACTGCTCGCCATCACTCGGACTGATCACTGTAAATGCTTTGTGCGCAGCTGATTCTGTCCTTATCCCGGTTCAATGTGAATATTTTGCATTGGAAGGATTAGGGAAATTATTAAATACAATTAAAATTGTTCAGACCCGTTTGAATCCTGAATTGGCTATTGAAGGCATTTTACTTACCATGTATGATATGCGTTTGCGATTAAGCAATCAAGTGGTGGAAGAAGTTAAAACACACTTTCAACAAATGGTATTTGACACAATTATTCAACGTAACACAAAACTAGGGGAAGCTCCTAGTTTCGGACAAAGTATTATCATGCACGATGCGAGTGGAAAGGCTTCCGTGAACTATTTAAATCTTGCACGTGAAATTTTACAAAAAAACGGACTGACCAGATTGAACGATTCTGAAAAATTTATCAACCTGGAGGAAGAGAACTAAATCGATGTGCAATTTTTTGATGTGCAGATCTGCAGATTAAATAATTTAAACATTGAATAAAATTAATTACAAATGTCAACAACAAAAACAATGTCAACAAAAAGAAACGCATTAGGCAGAGGATTAAGCGCATTACTTGAAAATGCAAATACAGATATTACAAGCAATAAACTAGAAGGCGAAGGAAAAGTAGTGGGTGCAGTAGCTAATATCGAAATTTCTAAAATAGAAACGAATCCATTTCAGCCGCGAACACATTTTGAAGCAGATGCTTTAAATGAATTAGCCGGTTCGATAAAAGAACATGGCATCATTCAACCTATCACTGTCCGGAAATTAGGATATGATAAATACCAGTTAATTTCAGGAGAAAGACGTTTTCGTGCTTCTCAATTAGCCGGTTTAACCAGCGTTCCCGCGTATATCCGTATTGCAAATGATCAAGCGATGCTGGAAATGGCATTGGTAGAAAATATTCAACGCGAAAATTTAGATGCTATTGAAGTCGCCATCAGCTACAAACGTTTGATCGACGAATGTTCGCTTACTCAGGAACAACTATCCCAGAAAGTAAGTAAACAACGTTCTACTATCACAAATTATTTGCGTCTTTTAAAATTGCCTGTTGAAATTCAAT
>JAPLDC010000233.1 GCA_026391935.1 Bacteroidota bacterium
CGATTTCATCCAACCAGTCAGGAACAGATTCTCTAATCTTTCTAATCTTATGAAATTTTTCAAGTTGAGAAACTACTTTCTTTTCACTCAACCCTTTAAAATAATTACTCTCCGGTAAACCGTATCCGTCAAAAACTAAATAGGTACCAAAAATGGCCCATAAGTTTCTATCCGTTAATTTTGCATCCGCTTCCAATCCCGATGACACAATTAATAATCTCCAGTTACGAACCATGTCATAAGTAACTTCAGAAACAAAACCGCGTTCCTTCACATCCCAATATTTGTTTGCCTTCATTACTTTTTCAATTGCCTTATCGGCATATTCATTTTTTTCGAATATGTCTTTCAAAGCATTAAAAATGGCTTTAATATGAAATGAGTGGTGCTTTAAATAAAATTCTTTTCCCATAATGCAAATATACCATTAATCATGGTTCTAATTTCGTTTAAGACAAAAAGGAAGAAAGAGGAATTGTTTAAGAAGCTATTAGTAGGACTGAAAACTATTCTACAAATATCCGATCCTTGCCATCGAAGTTTGGCGACTGAACAGATATTACTTTCATCGGAATTGCCGAAACTACTTTTAAAGAATGGACCGTGTTCTTCGGGATAAAAATGATATCTCCTTTTTTTACGGTGAATGATTTATCACCAAGCATCATTTCTCCTTCTCCATCCAAAATGTATACATTTTCGGTATGAGTAGCATGTTTGTGTTTTTTGACTTCCTTTTTAATAAAGATCACAAAACTGCTACTTAATGAATCGGAAGCAATTGTTCTGCTATATATATTGTCATAATTGGAAGGCGCTTTTATTGTATCCAATGATTGATGTTGCGCGAATGCAAAAAGTGGAAACAAAAACAATATAAGAGTATAGATTTTTTTCATTTGTTTTAAATTTGAAAATCTAAGGTATATATTCATCTTAAATAAAATGAATGGCATATCAGGACCCTAAATTAATTTCTGGATCCAATTATGTCCAAGGTAACCCCGGTGAAAGATTAATGCAATCTTTCGGACAAACAGTAACACATGTCTCACACAAAATGCATGATTTACTTTTTATACGTTCATTCGCCCTAACAGCTTTTCTAACGTCAATGAGCATCGGACATGCTTTGTTACAAAGGCCGCAACTATTGCAACTTTTATAATCTGTTGGTGTAATTTTAAAAATTGAATACTTTGCAAAAATGCCTGAGATGCTTATAAAAGGACAAAAAGTTCGGCAATACGCCCGTGTTCCCCAATATCGAGATACAATAATTCCGATTGCCATGATCACCACATTTTCTCCTATGATCCAATAGCGTTTTGAACCTTCAAATACGGCAGGATTATAAATATATGAAGCGACAGAACTGATCAAGATCAAAAGTCCGATATAACCAAAGGCGATCCATTCTTTTCTAATCTTCGGCTTTTTTACTTTTGGATTGAACTGATCGGTGTATTCAAACATTGCTCCATTCCAACATGCCCGGGAGCAAAATGCATTTCCCATAATAAATGGCAAGATTAGTCGAGCAAAAATAAATTGTATCAAAGCACCGGTTACGACTCCTGCATACAGATCAAAAAATATTTCAGAAAATTCGAAATTCACATTACCATAAAGTGAAAGTCCGATAAAAAGAAAGCTGCTAACAATAATGTGAATCGTTCTCCTAAAAACCTGTTTGTATTTTGGAAAATGAATCGTTAACCATTCTCCTGTTGCTGCACAAGATCCCATACCTGCAAACATGAAAAAATATTTTGCCTGACCTCTATAGTAAGCAACGCAAAGTCCTACACAGGTAAAAACAAAAAGAAGGGTTATTGGGAGAGCATATTTTTTAAGCATATGAAGAAATTTTTACTAAACAAATTTTAAAATCAACACAAATAATCTGCCTAATAAAAAAGAGATGACATTAAGGGTATTACAAATATACATGAAGGAATTGAAAAGCGTGACATTTTATAACATAATTAATTATCTATAAAGTTCAACTTAAATTGGCATTGTAAATAAGCGATTGTATAATAATAAAAGCGACCCGATAAAAATCGGATCGCTTACACTTTTATAATGTAAAGAGAGCTTAATATCACCCTCGTGGAATTATATCAAATCGTTCAAAAAAGACTGTGAAGAAAATCTATTTGCCAACCCTCACACGAATTCCCTCAGAATTACTTGAGAACTCTGGTGCATACATGCACTGAATGGATGTAATACCATTTGAGAAATCACCATTATGAGTTACTACTAATGGATATTCAAAAACATAAGTTCCTTTCGGCAACCTATCGAAAAAGAAGTTAGTAGCTGCATCACGTGTACTTTCATAATAGCCTAAACCATCCTGCCATTTATAGGTTGAAATTACATTTGTCGGTTCAAAACCGGAAGCCCGCATATCCTTCATCTGAACATATTCCATATCTCTGTCCACTCGCAATTCAATTCTTACTTTTATTTTATCACCTACTTTCAATATTGTTTTTTCAGAGATCGGTTCGATCACAGGACCTGCATCTGTGTTTTTTTGTAAGAACAATTGTTTTTTCAAAACCAATGGAGTTTTTGAAGGAGTGATCTTATCCAGCTGCTCAAAATATTGCCAATATACAGCACCCCAACTTACTCCGGCATCTTTTTTCACCACAGTAACTTCACCCATGTTAGGTTTAATTTCGCCACCACTCCACGATGTTTTGAAATAGCCGGTCCCTGCTTCTTGTTTCATCTCCGGTAATTTTTTCGGGTCAATTTTTATGTCGCCCATCGTGATCTCCACATTACTTTCTGTCGACAACCAATCTGTTCCTCTTAATAATAATGCATACACAGCTTCGGATGTTGCTTTGGTAGTTTTCCAATCTTGTGTTTGTTTTGATTTCAACAACCAAACCTTCATATCATCAACTGATTTTTTGTCATTATTGATCTCATCAAATGCTTCTATCAACAACGCTTGTGCTTCTATCGGAGCCTGATACCAATAATAACCACCATAATTTTCTTTCCAATACATTCCCATCTCTTCACTATTCAAGGAGTTCTCTTTGATGGATTTCAATATTTCTTTCGGAGTTATTTTATCATCATAACGATTCAATGCTAAAGCAATCATCCCCTGCATGTATCTGCCATTGTCCAACCAATATTTTTTAGCTTGTCCTTTATAATAATCAAATGCGGTCTGATTCCTTTTATCGATAGCGATATCTTTAAAGTAACTTCTTGCATATAGATACTGGATCTGAGAATAACCGATATGGTTTTCATTCAAATGTTCTTTATCGTATTTCAAGATCCATTCATAATCTTCACGAATACGATTATCCAAATACTTCGCTCCATCTTTTACCATGTTCCATACTTTAGCATCCTCACGAACATTTTTTACACCAAGATGATCCAAATGACCCATCCCCGTCACTATGTGTTGCGTGATATAACGATCATCGCGCATTCCTTCAAACCATGGGAAACCTCCATTTGGAGATTGTAATTTCTCCAGTTTTTTTAATGCTTGTGCCAATTCATTTCCCATTTTATTCAAATCGAATAAAAGTGCAACTCTCTTTTTGCGCTCCGTTTCATCTTTTGCATCCAACACCCAAGGCGTTTCTTCCAACATCAATGATTTTAATTCCTGATTTTTCTCCAAGTTAGAAAGCAGAGCTTTTGAATCAGGTGTATTTTTCCAGGAATCAAAAACTGCTTTTATTTTGGGTGAAGAATTGGCAATGTGGGAAGCGATACTATTCGCATAAAAACGTGAGAAGGTTTGCTCTGCACATTCGTATGGATATTCCATTAAATATGGAAGCGCTTGAACTGCATACCAGGCCGGATTAGAAGTAAATTCTAACGTTACTTTATGATTGCGCAATGTTGTTGACCCATTATTTTGATTAATGAGTTTTTCGAAGCGGAATGTTTTTGTTTGGTTGCCACGAATTGGCAATGGCATTGTTTCGGTCACCAACATTCTGTTTGTTAAAACCGGCAGGGCCATTTCTTCACCATCCGTAAAATTTCCTGCTTTCGCAACTACTTTATATGTAATTGCTCCAACACCTTCAGGAATTAAAATGTTCCAGCTGATAGCAGAACTTTGTCCCTTTTTAGATGTGAAAGATCTAGTTCCATCATCATTACTATTTTTTGATTGAACCAAAATATCGATCGGTTTCATTGTGGTGGCATCATAAAAAAACACTTGAGCTGTGCCCGACAGATCACCATCCGAGAGATTTGAAATTTTTGTACTGAATTCCATTTTATCGTTTTCACGGAAAAAACGAGGCGCATTCGGAATTACCATCAGATCCTTTTGTGTCACCAATTCTTTTTCGATGGTTCCGAATTTCAAATCTTTGGTGTGAGCGAATCCCATCATTTTCCATTTGGTGAGCGCTTCCGGAATTGTAAATTTTATGATCACATTTCCATCTTTATCAGTTTCCAATTGCGGATAGAAAAATGCTGTTTCCGCAAAATTACTACGCGCAGAAACTTTGGAGAGGTCTTCTCTGTTATCTGATTCTTTTCCGTCTCCACCCCAGGCATAAGTTTCCGAGTCTGCTATTGCAGTTGTAGCATCACCCAAAAATCTTACATTCATGTGGGAGGTTGAAACCGATTCTTTTTTTGCTCCTGCTTTGTCTTTACTTTTTTCTGCGGTTGCAACTTGTTCCAACGATTTTTCTTCATCCGCCATTACAACACCTGATGACGGTGCTGCCGCAGATTTCCCATACCCTCTTGTTCTTCTGTAATTATTACTATTCCCTTCTCCGTCCATATCATCGTAATAACCGTAATTTCCATTACTGTACCCAAACCAATTTAACTGATCATAATATTGGTATGCTCCTGTTGGATATTTATTCCAGCCCATTTCATACAATTGCGCATTCACTGTCCCAAAGCCACTATTTATATCCCAATATAAATTTGAATAATAACTAGTGTAAATATTGAAATACCAATTATTCGGTTTGAAAGCATCCAAGGAAGCATCGTACAATGTCGCCATCATTTCTGCTGCTAACTTATCTCCCTTTTTATCTTTGATCTTAATTTTCCATTCCTCCTGCTGCCCCGGTAATAATTTATCCCGGAAAGTTTCAAACTCAATATCCAAATCCTTATTCGTATAAGGAACAGTAATAACAGCACTTTCGGAATACACACGATTGTTTTTGATAAATACATAGTGGAATGAAAAATTACCGCGATACTTTTCTTCTATCGGTATCTCAATAAGTTTTTGTTCCTTATTAAGAGTAATCAATTCCTTTTTAATGATCTCTCCTTTGTGCTCTATCTCAAACAACACTTTTACATTTTCTTCCTTTGATCCGACAATAAATTTTGCTTTTTCACCTGGCTCAAGTGGATTTGCAGTGATCAAATTGAACCAATTTATTTCGTTGCTTGGCACTTCGGAGCCAGCGATAGAATGTACCGTAAAATATTTTATATCCTTTACATCTTCACCGTAGGAATCTTTACTGTGCGCTTCCATCACATATACGCCCTCTTTCCAATTTTTCAAATTATCGATCCTTACCGAATCAGTGATGTTTGCCCCATTATGTAATTTAGAGACATCTATTCTATTACTAAATGATTTCTCGAAAACCCTTTCTCCTCTTTTCCATTTATACATATTGTTCTCATCCTTATAAAGATCTTTTGGGAAATCCTTTTCAAATTCTTCTTTCGTCAATATGTATTTATCGGGTTGGGCCCAGGAACGTGAACGGTATGTTTTCACCGGCTCCATCAATTTATAAATCTCGACCTTTCCACTCGCCCATTGAAACTGCCCACTCATATTAGTTGTATAGATCGCAAAAGCATCTTTGTTTCCCTTTTCAAGTAAGCTTGGAATATTTACATTTAAGTTAAGTGCGGTATAAGCTGCACTTACATATGTTTGTGAACTGTGCGTTTCTCCATTGATATCTGTAACATCCGCAAAGATGGTGTATGAATATGTCGGCTCATATGACCTTGGAATACTCAGATCAGGAATAGCTTTGAAGTCGACAAAAAAAGCACCTGTATCATTTGATGTTGTTACACCATTGGTGATCTCCATCTGCGCAGATTGAGGAGAATATCCTCTCCACCAATACCACCAATACGGGAAAGAAGCATTCCTTACCACTCGATATTTTACTTCTGCACCATCAATATTTGCTCCGGAATATGCCTTCGCTATTCCATTCACTTTTATATTTTCATTCAAGCGATAGCTTCCGACAACAGGATTAAATTTTACTTCAAATTTCGGACGCTTGTATTCTTCCACAGAAAAATAAATATTTCCGCTACCATTACTCAAACTCATTTGTCCGTTAAGCACTCCAGTAGGAGTAGTAAATGTTCCAGAAAAAGTGCCATATTCATTGGTTGTCAAATTCAGGTCCGCCACTTTTTGAGAGTTGACATCATAAAACGTAACGGTCGTTTGAGTATTCGGTAGCAGATCATTTGTTTCACCATTCGTATTGATCATAATACCTTTGAAATAAACTGTCTGCCCCGGACGATAGATCGCCCTATCCATAAAAAAGAATGTTTTCGGATATTTATTCTTATCCTGCTCATAGCTTCTGTATTGATAAATTCCATTGTCTGTTTGTAGATGGTCTGTCTCATTTTTACTGTCTACTAAAGGAGTGGGAGCCTTATAAGAAAAGTCTACCGTGAAGTTTCTATATTCTGTTGTCGCAGGAACATTGAAATACCCTAATTCATCGGATGTGTATTTTTCTGATTTTACATATTCGTATTTTCTAACGGTATAATTATATTTTTCATAATATAATTGAGCCGAAACACCTTTTAAAGGAGATCCTGTTTCTCGGTTTTGAACATAAAAATCGTAACTGCCATTTGTCATTCTGCGATTGACATAACTAATATTCGACATCCATGTTGCGGCATAAGCCACACCATTATTTTTATATTCGAACGTTTTATCTGATCCAATCAGAATCACATAATGGCCAAGCGGTAATTCGGGTATTTTTATTTCTGTTGCGTGTGATTGATAATCTCCATCATCGGGTAATTCAACAGAGAATTCTTTTAAGGACGTTAATTTTAAATATTGTTTGATGAGCTGTTCACCATAATAACGTTCAATGGATTTATTGTATTTATCAATGTCGATCTGAGAAATTCTTACATATACTGTTTTCAAATTTTTAAAAGTGACCAGAGCACGGAAAGGAGCATTTGGAGTATTCACTTTCTCGGTGATGAAGTCAACAGAGTGTTCAACTATTCTTGCTTTTAATGCTTCACAATTTTTTGCGCCATCACTGGCAGGATATTTTTTTATTACAGCATCACATAATTCCAATGCCTGTTTTTTCATTCCTTTATTTTCTTCTGATTGCAAAGGATTATAAGTACTTCCTTTTGAAAAATACACTTCAGCGATTTCATAATTCACATCTGCAGAAGCAGAATTAGAAGAAAATTTATTTTCTAAGTTTTGTAAGGCGAGTAAATATAAACTGTCTTTAATTTCGGAAGTGGAGTTCCTTTTTACGAATTTCAATCGTTTCAAATCAACATCAATCAGTGCATTTGGATCTGCATCTTTAGAATGAAATGCGGTAAGGTCCTGTAATATTTTTATTGCATAAAATTTTGATGAAAGTGTATCTTTCGATTCAATACCTACTTTCATGAAATCGCTATAATTCCAAAAATAGCTTTCCGAATTTATTTCGAATTTATAGGTTGGGCGAGTAATATCCGGCTCTTCATTCATATAAAAATCAACAGCCCGGTGCGCAAGGAAATCATAAAGAGTTGGTCGAAATTTCCTCGAGTTTGTTTGCTTTATAATAATATCATCATATATATTTAAGGGAGTACGTTTAAGGCTATCTACACTTTCAAGTGATGCCTGGTAATTCTCAATTACTTTCGTAAAAATAGTTTTCAAATCCCACGTTGTTATATCTTCATTATCGAAATTCACTGTTTCCGTGCGATTGTAAAAACGGTAACGATTCTGCTGATAATATTGCCAATAACTTTCTGCGATCATAGATTGTAAAATTGGCTTAACAGGATATTTCGCATCTCTGGCCTCTTCGTTTAATTTATTGAGTGCCTTAATAAGAGAATACTCTTCCATGTATTGCTCAAACTTCATCCG
>JAPLDC010000191.1 GCA_026391935.1 Bacteroidota bacterium
TCAGAGCTATAAATTTCAAGTTTTAAAGAACAACCCGTTTTCTTTCGGGGCGACAAAATTACTAAGACTTTTTTAATCTGCAAAAATTTTCGGAAAAATATTTAATTTTTATTTTTCTTACTCTATTTAAATGAACTGTTCCGTTTTTAATCGGGCGACAAAAGTACTAATTATTTTTAATCTGCAAACTATTTTGAAAGTTTTTTTTATTTTCCTTCATTTAGTACTTAAAGAGCGACCGTTTGTTTAAAAGCGGGGTGCAAAAGTACTAATTATTTTTAATCTGCAAACTATTTTGAAAGTTTTTTTTATTTTTCTTTCTAATTACTACTCAATGAACGTGTGCCTGTTTTTTAATCGGGGTGCAAATGTACTTTGTTTTTTAATTGCTGCAAGTGTTTTTGGTATTATTTTCAAGCTTTTTAGGTAAGTAGGCTGATTTGCAGAGCAATAATTTTTCAATTCTTTACAGAAATCCCCTTTTTATCCCCCCTAAATCCTTTTTCTGGGGTGAAGCATAGAGAAAAGAACATAGTTGTTAAGCACAAGATTCGAAATAAAAAGATCTTAATTTTGAAATAAGGAAAGAAAAATAGCACCTATCCATCAAATCTCCAGAGTCCTATTAATTGTTTGGCTTTAATAATGGCTTATTTAATCAGTTTTCAAACCTTAGGTTATCAATTAAGAGCAATTTATTAACTAATTAAGGACAGGATACTAGATTACTATATGCCACAAGTGTAGAGTTTGTATCCGAATATAAAGGATCGGTATCAAAAACAAAACCTGTCCCATCAGCAGGAGAATAGGAAGTTGTAGGTTGAATATTGATCATTGAGACATTTGCAGTCCCCCAAGAAGCGCACACCGGATTTTCCTGAGCATGAAGCCAAACAGAAAGTAAAACTGGCTGATCGAACATGGCGGGATCAAAAACAAATGCTTTTACTCCCGTTGGGGTATTAACATTAACCAATGGTGCAACATGGTACCACCAATTGATACAGCATCCTCCCCATTTTTGGGCTTGTACAGAGAGTACATCAGATCCTGCATTTGCGAAACTAAATATTTTGTGTGTTGAATAATGGTATTTATTATTCAGGACATAACACATTTTATGGGCACGGGCATAACATCCGTCTTCGGCATATTGATATGAGATACAGTGGTCAACGCCATAGGGCCCTGATAATGCACAACATTGTTTTGTAAGATAATTGAACATCAATTGAGCTGTAGCCATATCAGGAACAACATTTGTCAAGCCGGGAGTTGAAGTATTAATAATTCCAAGTTTTAATGAATTATCCAACTTTTCTTTATCTATCTCCTTATTAATATAGAAAACAATTCCTGATGTATTTTGTATTTTCTTAACACTGTTTTCTTGAAGTTCTGCTGGGGATAATACTGAGACCTTAGTAACAATGGCCTTCCATGGATCAAAGGTCACTTTCAATTTTTTATTTTCAGAATACGCTTTTTGAAGTTCTGAAAGAATTGATGCATCAGCGACAGCAAAAATTTCTTCATTTTTGTTGAAACTAACTCTCTGGGTACCATCCGTATATTTTCGAATATTTGAAACGGTCAATATTTCAGTTATCGGAGCATTTTGAAGTGCAGGCTCAATAACAACAGCTTCGTGTGTTAACTTGCTAAGATTGGGAGCAACAGTATTTTTTTCTTTTTCACATGAGTTGAGAATCAAAAATGAAGAAGCAATTAAGATTCCGAAAGAGGCTGTTACTATTTTAAGAAATGTTTTTTTCATTATGAAAGATTATAGGTATTACAATAATACTTTATTCCAAACACAATTCAAAATTTAGTTGATTAGCTTGCTGATATATTATTATTGGAGTATCTTTCCTTACTTAAAATCAAATAATTCATCCAAATGAAACATTTTACATTTTTATTACTTGCATCCTGCTGCACTATTATTTCTGTGGGGCAATCAAACAAATTAATTTTGAAGCAACATCCCAACCATTTGACCATACTGAACGGATTAATGCAGGAGCAAAATAATGTAGCACAAGAATCCAGATTAATCTCATCTGAAAGGGTAATCGCGCAAAGCACCTATGATAATTATTCTCATACAAAATCAGATTCAGTAAAATTGAATTATGTTTTAAATGGAATATCAACATATGATTTCAGTATGATGTTATATCCATACAATTATCCTTATAGTACTTCCCCTACCTTTAATTATCTGGGTACTTTCACAAAACCACAAGTAGAATATAATTCTTATTCACATTGGACCATAAATCCGAATACACTTATATATGGATTTTATGAAAAAGATCTGGCTGGATACGATATTTATAAAAATCTGATTAAGGACACCGCTTTATTTGCAGACTCTTCCATCTTTCCGAATAAAACATTTACTAATAATTTCAACGTTGTTGGCTTAATAGATAGTAGTCGGTCGTATGTTTATCAAGCAGGCGTGTCTAATAAAGCCTTTAGGCAATTATTTTCATACACTGCTGCCAATAAGGTTTTAAAAGATAGTACATATGAATACAGTGGCGGAGCATGGCATTTAGTTTCAAAAACTTTTTACACCTACGACGTGTCAAATAATTTGATCCAGATTGATAACTATTCAAATAACGCTGACCTCACTTACACCTTACCATTAGTTGAACAGTTAAAATATACGAACACCTATGATGCAACTAATCGTTTGAAGACAGTTCATACGAGTTATTTTGATGGGACAAGTTTGATGCCCTCAGTA
>JAPLDC010000111.1 GCA_026391935.1 Bacteroidota bacterium
GAAGGGTGTGGGAAGGCATGACACTCGTTTCGGAAAGCTTAATTTGATAACGTTTGCCTTTTTTATAGAATCTATTTAAAAAATAAAAATTTTCTTTGTCACTTTTTCTTTCCCATTATCTATTGAGATAAAATAGATTCCTGATTTTAAATTAGAAGCATCCAATTCAAATGTGTTATTCCCTTTAACAGCATCAAATGTATTAGAATTAATTTTTTTTCCAATTGCATCAAATAAAGTTGCAGTGTAATTTGCATTAATATCAGAGTCTATCACAATTGCGATATTCCCGGTTTGGTCATTAAAGGCATTAATGTTTACAGCTGATGTATTGCAATTTTCTGAAGTAATAATATTAAATGTTTTAGAATCGCCATTGTAATCTGTTTGTTTCAAACGATAATAACTTGTGCCGTTATACGCATTGTAATCAATAAAGGAATAGTTTAAATTGTTCGTACTATTTCCGGCACCGGAAATATTTCCAATGTCAAAAAAGATTGTTCCATCTATACTTTTTTCAATAGTAAAAAAGTTATTATTTTTTTCAGAAGCGGTTGTCCATTTAATTAAAACATTTTTTTCTGAGCAATTGACTTCATTGCTTAACAATTCAATCGGTAGTGGATTTAAATTATAAGATCCTATTGAAACAAGAGTGAAAGGGCTGAAGCTAGAAATGGTATTCGATTGTATTGTACCTGCGCCTGTTCCTGTTGCACTTCCTGTATATGTTCTTTCAGGTTGACTGGAAGTCCAATTTGCAGGACAAGAGCCATAACAATTTGTATTTTCCCAGGCAGCACCCGACCATCTTCCAACTGCCAAGGAGTCGAATTGAAGTACCGCACTAGCAGCAGCATTTTCCCAATATAATGTTACTTTTGTTGTTGCAGCATTTGCTCCTAATGGTTTGCTCAAATACCAGTGTTCAAGAGTACTAACGTGGTTTAAAGTTGGTGTTGGAGATCCTGCAAATGTTGTCGTATTTGCATATGCAGCGGAGATATAACGTGCCTCAAATTCTGTAAACATGCTAGGGGCTGTCATGGCAATTCTTCTCCATTTCACGCCATTGCCTGTGGGGAAAATGAATGCTGAACTTCCGGTTTTTCTGATATAACCATCAACATAACTATTAGCAGAACCACCGATGGGAGAAACACTCGCAACATCAGTTGGGATGCGAATCCACGGTGCAGTTGCTGATGTAAATGAAGTGGTAAGTACACCATTTGTTAGTGTAAGTAGTGTGTTGACATCTGTTGTATTGGTTAGGTTAACGATATTTGTTGCTAACGTTTTATTTATTATAAGGTTGGCTACTTGCGATGGATATGTTCCAGTTGTTGTTGTTGTTGTGAAATTTCCGGTTGATTGTGGTGTGAGACCTTCGTAGAATTCATAAGTTGCGCCGGTATTATAAGATCGAGCTCCTGTTACTTGGATATTACCTGTTGCACCTGCAGAAGTTACCCCAGCAGCACTACCTATCCCTAATGTAGCCCCTGTAGAAAGTGTAAATAAGCCTGAACCGGAAACAGGATAATTACTACAATATAATTTTGCTCCTGTTTCAACAGTAATTGCTCTGCCTGCCTGAATATCTCCCATTTTTGAACCTGTTAGTGTAACTGTTTTACCTGATTTGATGTTAGTTTTGCATAAACTCATTGTTCCTCCAGTTTGACTCCAGTTTACAGAAGACGTCCCAACCATGAGGTCTATTTTAGATGCCGCTATTGTAGAAAAAGCAGTTGCTCCTCCTGATATGCTTACATTTCCTCCTATTGTACAAGAAAGCGTATTTGTCATTGCTATTAGTGCGGGGGTTAAATCTGAAAATTGGTTTTTGCCACCACTAATTGTTAAATTACCCGTGATGGCAATATTATCATTTCCTGTTCCATCTTGTTTAATCTTAAACAGTGCTGTAGTATTTCCTGCTATAGTAAGATTGCCCCCAACCGAAAAATTGTAGACAGAATTTGAACCTCCCCCAGTTAAATTGTTGAATAGAAAAAAATCGGTTGCTGCTGAAAAATTGATGCTACAATCGTTTGTGCAGTTTAAAGTATTCGCTCTTCCATCAGTTACAACCGTACTTGTAAAAAGAATAAGTCCACCAGTTAAGCTGAAATTGCCAATTGAATATGTAGCTATACCCCAGTTACCAACATATCCCCAAGAGATTCCAACATGTTGTCCACCACTAATTAGGAATGCCCCGATACACGTAAAATTAATGCTACCCCCAGCAAAATAAGGATTGCTCCATAAATTGGTACCATATGTTCCTATGAAGGAACCAGCAGTTTGTGTGTATTTTGACGTAGAAAAAGTTAAGTCCCCAGTAGCATCTCCTCCCTGATTTGTAACGCCATAAAAATTACTATTTGCGCCAGAAATAGTTGTGCCGTTTACTCCATTGACAATAAATGTGACATTTCCAGTGGCGGCCCTTTTTACTTCAACATATCCATTTGTCAAAATAGAAAAATCTCCACCAATCGTAATCGAAATATTTCCTGCTGAAATATTTAGATAGGTAGCACAACTATTCTGTACTGTAAAATTGCCTTGAATTAAATTTACTCCTGTTCCAAGACCACTGTTGTTCCAAAGAGAACCGGCATTCCAATTCAAAATTAAGTTTCCAAAATTTGAGCCTTCACTGTTAATCAAAGGAGTCGAAGTTGCAGACCAATTATCAATTCGAACAGTACTTGCAGGATCAAAATTTTCTGTTCCGTTGAATATTCTTGTGGAGGCAACGGCAATGTTATTATGTCTGTATAAACCTCCAGCTTGAATGGTAAATGTCCCAGCTGCATTGACAGTAAGAGAAGAAGTTGTGATTAAAGTTCCACCTGTATTGATCGTAACATTTGTAATTGAAGCAGCACCACCAGAAACTGTTATAGTTGCTCCATTTACAATAATCGCATTATCACCGGCAGCGGGTGCAACACCGCCAACCCAAGTAGCGCCGGTACTCCAAATACCAGTTACTGCGTTACTTGTAATAGTAGCCGCCCATGAGTGATCTGGATTCATGAAAAAAATGAAAAATATAATGGATAGTATTGTTTTCTGGAGAGAGAGTTTATACATCGAAATTT
>JAPLDC010000253.1 GCA_026391935.1 Bacteroidota bacterium
TTTACCTAATTCTTCATCTTGTTTTGGCTGAGGCAATACAATTCCATCAGCATAATTATAATATCCTCTACCTGATTTCTTTCCAAATAATTTTGCTTCGTACAAACGTTTTTGAGTCAGTGAAGGTTTAAATCTCGGTTCAAAGAAAAACTGTGTCCACACACTCTCCGTCACTTTAAAATTAATGTCGTTTCCAATAAAGTCCATCAATTCAAAAGGTCCCATTTTAAAACCTCCATATGTTTTTAAAGCCCAGTCAATGGTTGCAAAATCCGCCATACCTTCTTCATAGATACGGATCGCTTCACCATAAAAGGAACGTGCTACACGATTCACAATAAATCCGGGAGTATCTTTTGTAAGAACGGTAACCTTACCCCAGCTATCAATTATTTTTTTTGAATTTTCTGTAACAATTGTATCCGTCATGATACCCGGAATAATTTCCACAAGTGGCATTATAGGTGCGGGGTTAAAAAAATGAATTCCGATAACGCGTTCCGCTTTTTTACAAGCAGAAGCAATGGAGGCAATTGATAAGGAAGAAGTATTTGTGGCTAAAATACAATCAGATGAAACGATCGTTTCCAGATCGGAAAACAATTTTTGCTTCACATCAATATTTTCGATTATTGCTTCAATAACTAATCCGCAATTTTTAAATTCATTTAGATCATTTGCAAATTGAGTATTAGCTAAAATGGATCTTACTTTTTCATCGGTGAGTTTTTGTTTCTCAACTAATTTTTTTAATGTATTACCAAGCTCTACTTTTGCTTTGTCCAAAGCGTGTTGGTTGTTATCATAAACAACAACGTTATGACCGGCACTTGCTGCTACTTGAGCAATTCCGGCGCCCATCGCACCGGAGCCTACTATACCTATTTGGTTATTAGTTGTTAGTTGTTGGTTGTTAGACATCTCCTAAATTAATGTTTGATAATAATTAATAAATCCATTCAACAACTTTTTGCAGGTTGTCGTGTTCTCTATTGACAATTTTAATGTTGGTTCATCAATATAATTTTGGTCAAATGCTAAATACAATTGCGTTTCCAATTCAAATAATGAGCCTCTGCTAATGTAAAAAAACTGGATTGAATCTTTTGAATGATTACGCCCACAACCTTCTGCAATATTTGAAGGTATTGAGACAGCGCATCTTCTTATTTGATTTGACAATCCTTATAATTCTTCTTTTGGAAATTGTTTTATTAAATCGTAAACATGTTTCACTAATTTCCAACTTTCTTTCCAAACATCTAAATCGTTGTATGCTTTATAACTCATATACTATTTTTACTTCCCAACAACTAAAAACTAACAACCAGCAACTAACCTATTCTCCTTTAAAAACGGGTTTTCTCTTTTCTAAAAATGCATTTACGCCTTCATTATAGTCGTATGTAGAAGCAGCATGAACTTGCATGTCTCCTTCATATGTCAATTGGTCTATCAAATTATTTGACATTGAAGTGTTCAACAATTTCTTTGTTAAGCCGAGACCTTTTGTAGGCAGTTCTGCTAATCTTTTGGCAATTTCCATCGCTTCAATTTGCAAGACATTATCTTCACTCACTTTATAGATCATTCCCATTTTCTCTGCTTCGTGTGCCGATATTTTATCTCCCAGCATCATTAAAGCAGAAGCTTTTCCAAAACCGATCAATCGGGGAAGAAAAAATGTACCACCACTATCCGGGATCAAACCGATCTTACTGAATGCTTGAATAAAAGCGACGGACGTAGCTGCGATCACAATATCACAACATAGTGCAATGTTGGCACCCGCTCCGGCAGCAACACCATTTACAGCACAAACAACAGGCTTTTCAAGATTTCTTATTTTAAGAATTATCGGATTGTAATGCTCACGGACAATTCTTTCAATCCCCGGTCCACTTGTATCCATCGCCTCCGAAAGATCTTGTCCGGCACAAAAAGCTTTACCTGCACCTGTAATAAATACCGCGCGAACCATTTTATCTTTTGCAGCCTTATCCAATGCATCTTGAAACTGCAATGCCATCTCACGATTAAAACTATTAAATTTATCGGGGCGATCAAGTATAATTTTCATCACACTTCCATCAATTTCGGATCTAATAAATGTCATAATTTATTTGTATTTATGTAAAGATAAAAAAATAATAGAATCCTCCCCCTGCCCCCTCCAAAGGGGGACATGCTCCGAAATCAAATATACTGATTTATAGATAAAAATAATATTATTCTTAACTTGCTACTAAAAGAAAGGGATATGCTCCGCAAGAACAAGATCAATAAGCAATTATAAACATTTAAAATAATCGAAAGGCTCTTTACAATCAAGGCATCGGTATAAGGCTTTGCAGGCAGTGGAACCAAATTGAGATATCATTTCAGTTTTTGTTGAACCACATTGAGGACATTTTAATTCACGCGATTTTCCGAGTAGAACTTGTTTATCAAATGAAGAATGATCGGGAGGAGCAATGCCATATGCTCTTAATTTTTCTTTTGCTTCGTCAGAGATCCAATCAGTTGTCCAGGCAGGAGAAAAAACCAATTCTACTTTAACATTTTCAATGCCTATTTCTTTGAGCTTGATCCTGATGTCATCCTCAATCACGCGCATTGCAGGACAACCAGTATACGTAGGAGTAATAATTACTTTACACAGATCACCCTCAAATTTTACATCTTGTAAAATTCCAAGTTCGATAATATTTATTACTGGAATTTCCGGATCGGGGATCTCGGAAAGAAGTTTAAAAATTTGCTCTTTGGAATATGTATGTATCATGAAATCCCCCTAGCCCCCTTTGTAAAGGGGGAATTGTTCTAAAAATAATTCAGCAAAAAAATGCACTTTGTATTTCATTCTGAGCGATGTCGAAATCTATTTTCTTTGAGCACATTTTTACATCCTACTATTCTTGTATCATGAAATCCCCCTGCGCCCTTCAAAGGGGGACATGCTTCGATATATTATTTAGCTAAATAGATTCGTAATTCATATCTACCATTTTGCTCCAGGATATTCTCTATGAACATATTGCATTTCTGCCAACAGAAAGCCCAAATACTCGGTATGTTTTCCTTCTTTGCTTCCTTTTTGTTTGAAGGTTGATGTTGGTATTTGTAAAGTAGCTTCAGCAATTACTTCTTTCACACGCTTTTCCCAGGCAGTTTTTACTTTATTCAGATCGGGTGCAAATCCTTCTTTGATCAACATGGCATCCACCTCATCCATATCGAACATTTCTGAGGTAAACATCCATAGATCATTCAATCCACTTTGTAAACGTTCATGACTTTCAGTTGTTCCATCTCCTAATCGCAACATCCATTCAGTTGCATGTCGCAGGTGATAGGTGATTTCTTTATGCGACTTGACCGCAATTGCAGCAACGGTCTCATCTTTACTGTTTTTTAAATCTTCATATAAAAAAAACATATAGGTGTCGAACAAAAACTGACGTGCTATTGTGCTAGCGAAATCGCCATTCGGTTGTTCAGTGATCAACAGATTACGAAATTCGCGTTCATCACGCAAGTATGCCAAGGCATCTTCATCGCGACCTTTACCTTCTATTTGTCCGGCATAAGCTAAAAGAGATGTTGCATTACCAACAAAATCCAATGCAATATTAATTAATGCGATGTCTTCTTCTAAAATTGGTCCATGTCCGCACCATTCAGATAAACGGTGACCGATGATCAAACTACTATCACCTAAACGGAGTAAATATTGAAATTTTGCTTCTTGTATATTCATAATAAAAAATTAAATATTGTAAAATTGAAAAGTAAAAAAATGAAATTCAAACAATGAAATTCCAATCTTAAACTTATAGATATTTTACTCCATCAGGAATTTTATAAAAAGTAGGATGACGATAAGGTTTATCGTTCGAAGGTTCAAAAAATGCACCTTGATCTTCCGGGCTTGAGGCTGAGATCGCATTTGAAGGAACCACCCAAATACTAATACCTTCGCTTCTGCGAGTATATACATCGCGTGCATTTTGAATTGCCATTTCAGCATCAGGAGCATGAACATTTCCAACATGCTTATGCGGAATACCAGGATTACCTTGAACAAATACTTCCCAAACCGGCCATTGTGTATCTTCCATTTTTCTGTCGTTTATTTTTTGTTTTAATTTAAAATTGTTAAATATTAGTTTCTGATACTGGTTCTAATTCCATCGCATAGAAACAAATCAGTGAAATACATTTATGCTATTTCTCTTTCTTTCGCTTGCTTTGCAGCGTATGCTGTTGCAGCCTCACGCACCCATCTTCCTTTTTTATCTGCCTCTACTCTATCCTTTAATCTTTTTGCATTGCATGGCCCATTTCCTTTTATTACTTCAAAAAATTCATCCCAATTAATTTCTCCATGCGTATAGTGTCCTGTTTTTTCATTAAATTTCATATCCTTATCAGGCACTTTCAATCCGATAAATTCTGCTTGAGGAACGGTTCTATCAATAAAACGCTCACGAATAGCATCATTACTTTCCAGTTTCACTTTCCAACGCATCAATTGATCGCTGTTCGGAGATTTATCATCACTCGGTCCTAACATCATCACAGCAGGCCACCACCAGCGGTTCAATGCATCTTGCGCCATTGCTTTTTGTTCAGGTGTACCTTGCGCCAAGGTCATCATAATTTCATATCCCTGACGATTATGAAAGCTTTCTTCCTTGCAAATACGAACCATGGCACGAGAATAAGGTCCATAAGAACCACGCGCCAATACAGTTTGATTCATGATCGCAGCACCATCAACAAGCCAACCGATAGCTCCGATATCCGCCCAGGAAAGTGTAGGATAATTAAAGATGCTGGAATATTTAGCTTTGCCTGTATGCAATTGAGATAACAATTCTGTTCTGTCAACACCTAGTGTTTCTGCAGCACTATATAAGTATAAACCATGCCCGCCTTCATCTTGAACTTTGGCCAATAAAATAGCTTTTCTGCGAAGGTTAGGAGCACGCGTGATCCAATTTCCTTCAGGCAACATTCCAACAATTTCGGAGTGCGCATGCTGACTCTAAATATTCATAAAACGGAGTTCTTTTTGGGCTGATGAGTTGTTAAAAATAAGCCGATCCAGCTCTACTAAATATTGATTTTTTAAAAAATACCCGCTCGAAACCTAAAAAATAGGCGAATTCAGTTTCCGATTAAAAAAAATCATTCTTATATTCACATAAATAAATCCTACGATCATGATCAAAAATATTCGACACAAATTTATAATTATTCTTTCTGTTTTTCTGTTGATTGGCAATCATGCAAATGCTCAACAAAAAAACAAATCACTTAATTATTCAAAGTATCCCTATTGGATAGAAATGATGAATAATCCTGCCACCAATTATTTTGAGGCAATAAAAGCTTATGATGAATTTTGGGCGACTCGGAAAAAACCGACAGAAGAAAATGAAATTATGGGTCAGGAAAATACTGTTACAAAAAAGCAAACATTCCTAAACAAATGGTTTAAGAGCAAAGAAGAAAAAGAAGCGGAAGAAACACGGAAATACACTTTGGATGTTAAAAAATTTGAACATTGGAAGTTAAAAGTAAAGCCCTATGTGCAGGAGGATGGAAGGATCTTAAGTGCAGATGAACAGTTACAAATATGGCAAAAACAACGTCAACAATAATACTCTTTTCTAATTTTTTCTAACACTCTTTTCTGATGAATTTTAAAAAAATAGTTACCGACATTTTTACACTTTTTATTTTTTGTACTGTTGGTTTTGCTCAACCGGGCAGCACCTGGCAACTAACAGGTCCGAATTTATTTCCGGTCGATATATCAGGACAGATCAATGGGATCGGAAGAGTTTCCCAATTAAAATTCCATCCTACCAATCCTTTGAAAATGTATGCAGTGAGTGCATCTGGAGGTTTATGGATCAGTGCCGATAGTGCTCATTCATGGACAAAAACAGGAACAGATAATTTACCTGCAACACCATGCGCCTCTGTGTGCATCGATTACACCGATGACAATATTATTTATTTAGGAACCGGTGATGATAATTATTATGGCGGCAGTTTTGGAATTTGGAAAAGCACCGATGCAGGAGCTACATGGGTTCAATCGACAACAGGCTTAGGCACTCTACTTCCGGTGGAGATATTGATGTCGCCAACAAATAATAATATCCTTGTGGTTGCAACGGATAATGGAATATATAAATCAATAAATGCAGGAGCAAATTGGAGTGTTGTTAAAGCGGGTGGTGATTTTAAAGATATGCAATTTAAACCCGGAAGCGGAACAATGCTTTATGCCGTTACCTCATCAGAATTCTGGCACTCTTCAGATTTTGGAACTACATGGACACAAACGACAACAGGTGTTACAATTCCCGGCGGTGGTAGCGGGCTAGGAATGCGGATAGCAGTTAGTGCTGCCAGTCCAAGCACTGTTTATGTAGGAATGGTAAAAGCGAATGGAACAATTTTAAAATCAACAGATAGCGGACTAACTTTCAATACGATCTACAACAGTGCCACCCAAACACTTGTCGGGTATGATGCTTTAGATCTTGGCGGCGGTCAAGGGGATTATAATTTCAGCATGACTGCAGATCCTTTGAATGCAAATACTGTATTTGTTGTTGCACACGCTGTTTGGCGCAGCACGGACGGAGGTATTTCATGGACACAAATGACCGACTGGTGGGCAAATTTACATACAGATATGCACGGCATAAAATTTCATCCTACATACACAAATAAGTTATTCAGCGTGAATGATGGAGGTGTCTGGTTGAGTAATGACAATGGTGATAATTGGATGCCCAAGTCTGATGGTATTGCCGCAACAGAAATATATCATGCTTCACAAAGTCCGATCAAACATGATATGATAAGTATCGGTACGCAGGATAACGGAGAATTATATTATACCGCCGGTGCATGGAAAACAAACAGAGGTGGAGATTGGGGAAGTCGTTCAGCATTCGATTATTTAACCAACAATGTAGTTTATTATTACGAAAATGGGGAAAGAAGAATTATTACAGGAGGAGGAGTAAGTTATAATTTACCATTTACCGCAACAAATAATATTGTATTAGAGTTTAGAAAAAATATTACTACCACAGGATTTGCAGGAGAACAAAACATCTGGAGAACAAGTACCTTAAATAATACTGCGCCAACATGGACGCAGATAAGCACATTCAATCAGCAAGTAATGGCGATAAACTCTTCACCTGCAGATTCTACAATGCTGTATGTTGTTTCTGCTTCAAATAAAATATACCGGAGCGACAATGTACTGGCAGCATCACCAACTTTCACTATGTATACTTCTCCTGCTTCCACAGCAATTGCTGCGAGCATAGCAGGAATTAAAAACAATCCAAATGTTGTTTACCTTTCTTGCGGTAGTAAAGTATATCGTTCGCCTGATAAAGGAGCAACATGGACCAATGTAACTTCAAATATTCCTGCAGGAATTAATATCATAAAAATTTATCATGATGAGTTCAATACGAATGAAGGCATGTATGTTTGTTCAGCAAAGGGTGTTTATTTTAAAGAAGCAGGCAGTTCTTTATGGACAAATGTTTCCTACAATTTACCGACAGTAGCCGACATTCAGGATTTCATGATCTACAATCCTGGGACAGCTGCAAGTGTTATCCGTGTTGCCTATTATGGCCGTGGTGTATGGGAATTACCACTCAATACAAGTTTACCACCGGCACCTGGATTTGTTGCAGATAAAACAACTATTTGTCCGGGACAAACTATTAATTTTTCTGATGTGAGTATAGGCTCTCCAACTGCATGGGCTTGGACTTTCCCCGGAGGAACGCCTTCTTCATCCACATTACAGAATCCAACAGTTACTTATCCAACAGCAGGAACATATAATGTCACACTATCTGTTACCAATACTTTTGGTACAAATTCATTAACTGAACCCTTGTATATTTCTGTCAGCTCAACTCAGTCGCTTCCCTTTTCAGAAGGATTTGCTTCTTCTGTTGCTCCTTTAAACTGGACAAATTATGATGACGGAGGCAATTCAGTTGTATGGCAGCATTCCACAACCACAGGAGGTTTTGGTACAAGCACAGAATCTGTATTTTTTGATAATTTTACTTACGATGCAAATGGAGAGCGTGATGAATTAAGGACTCCTCAATATGATTTTACATCCTCTACTCATCCTTTATTAGTTTTTGACAGAGCATACGCAAGATATAGCGCTTCATATTATGATTCGCTGGCAATATTGGCTTCCGCTGATTGTGGTATCACATTCAATCTTTTATACACAAAAGGGTATACTGATCTGGCAACGGCTCCCGACAATTCTGCTGCCCTATTTACGCCGGCAGCTTCTGAATGGGTAAAAGACACTGTTGACCTTTCGGCTTATGCCGGACAGAATAATATCTTATTTGCATTTCAAAACAGAGGACATTATGGGCAAGCACTTTATATTGATAATATTAATCTATCCAATTTAATACCTTCCTCTATTGTGAAATACAGTATTGCTCAAATAAATATTTTTCCAAATCCGTCATCAGGTCAATTTAATTTTAGTGGTTTAGAGAACGGAAATAAAATTGAAGTATTTGATATTACAGGAAAATTGATCTATGAAACAATTGCAAATAATGGTTTGCAGACGGTTGATATTTCAGAACAGGCAAAAGGAATCTACTACTTTAGAATTACGAAAGAGATGAAATTGCTGAAAAGTGGAAAGATCTGTATACAATAAATAATTTTATTCTACGAATGAATCCATCCCCCTGCCCCCTTCAAAGGGGGAAATACACCGTAATAAAATTGCAGAAATAAATTTGAAGCGATAATAATTTTCTGCTTCGACTGAAATCATCCCCCTGCCCCCCTTCAAAGGGGGAAATACTCCGTAATAAAATTGTAGAAATAAATTTGCGTCTTCTGTTCCGATAAGTGTTCTAAGCGGATAAAAATGAGGTTAAATTCTATAATCCCTTATCATAGTTCACCACCACACTTGATGTGGTAGGGCGACTCTGACAGGTTAAGATAAATCCTTGTTTTACTTCAGAAGCGGACAAGGCATAGTTAACTGCCATTTGCACTTTACCTTCTTGCAACAAAGCACGACAAGAAAAATATTCAACATGAATTTGTGATTCATTAATTTTTAATTCTTTCAATGCCGCAACAACACTTTCCATCATTGGCCCTGGACCGCAAATAAAATAAACATTATCAGCATTCAGATCCACATAGTTTTTTACCAATTCAATGTTTTTTTCTTTGGTCATCATTCCTTTTAATAATTCAGGATGACCAACAGGAGGCGTATTTAAAACATGAACAACATTTAGCCGATCAGCATTCGCTAAAGCAAGCAATTCAATTTGTTTATTAAAAATGACTGACAATTCATCATTATTTCCGTAAAACAATGTAATTCTGCTATTAGGCTCCGACTTCAGAACGGTTTTTAATATGGAGAATAAGGGTGTAATTCCGCTTCCTCCGCCAAAAAGAATGTAATTCTTTTTATTTGAAGGATTCATCTCTGAATAAAAATTACCCATAGGATTCATCACTTCAACAACATCACCAACTTTAAGATTATCATTGATAAATCCGGAAACACGACCTTCCTTCACTTTTTTAATGGCAACACGCAATTCATTTTCATCCAAAGGACTGCTACAGATCGAATACGACCGTCGGAGTTCTTCACCATTAATAGTAAACTTAAGTGTAAGGTACTGTCCTTGCTTATAAGTAAATTCCTGCTTTATATTTGCAGGCACATCAAAAGCAACAGAAACAGCATCGGCAGTTTCACGGTTTACATCAACAACTTTTAATGTATGGAATCTTGACATTTTATTAATTTGATTTTAGGTGGCAAATTTACAATTAATATAGAAACGCACAAAGATTAAAAAACAACATAAATCCAAACAGAAAAATATATAAATTGCACTCTGATTAAAAAATAATGATTGATTCGAATAAAGTATTTTTTCCAAATCTTGAAGGCTTGCGCTTTTTTGCTTTTTTCGTTGTTTTTATAAATCACGCTTCAGGCTGTTTAGGATATAATAATCATTCGGAGAAATTCGCCTATTTCAGATCGCACTTCCTATGGAATGGAGACCTTGGCGTTAGTTTTTTCTTTGTACTCAGCGGTTTTCTGATCACCTATTTATTATTAAAAGAAAAGGATCTCAGCGGCAGGGTCAATATTAAGAATTTTTACATGAGGCGTGTTTTACGCATTTGGCCATTATATTTTCTGATCATTTTTTTATGTCTTGTTATTTTCCCGATGTTCATTAATATCATCCCTAAATGGTTTCCGATAGGAGTTGACACTTCGGAATTAAACCCATGGTTCTATCTTACATTCACCGGAAATTTCGATTATATCTATAATGGAATCAGTAATGTTTTGATCGGAGTATTATGGTCTGTTTCTGTTGAAGAACAATTTTATTTATTCTGGCCGTTGATCATTGCATTTGTTCCAAGAAAATATCTGCTAAAAACTTTCGTGATCATTATTTTAGGATCGATTGCTTATAGATTTTTCGGAGCAAAAGGCGTTGGCATGCTTATAAAATACCATTCACTATCTTCCGTTTCAGATCTGGCAACAGGAGCATTGATAGCTTATTTGGCATGTCAGAAGAATTTCACTGATTGGATAGCAAATATTCCAAAATACGCCATCATACTGGTTTACTGCCTCCTTTTTATTCTCGTTCCTTTACGGTTTTATGTCTGGGAGTTCGGATACTATTATGACCATGTTGCTTCTATTACTCCAGTGATATTTTCTTCACTTTTTGCATTCATCATCCTTGAACAGAATTATGCGAAACATTCTTTTTATAAGATAAGTAATTGGAGGGTCATTTCTTCCTTTGGGAAATATACTTATGGAATGTACTGTTACCACATGCTTTCATTTTTCTGCGTATTATTTATTTTCCACAGGATGGGAGTGAATGTTGTTGGGATGAGTAAATACACTTTTTTATTTGCAGCCTTTACTTCGTTTTTCTCGACACTGCTTATTTCAGAATTAAGTTATACATATTACGAGTCATTTTTCTTAAAAATGAAAAACAGGTTTGCACTCATAAAGAAAAATTAAAATAAAATTACCTGATAAAAAAAGCCTCGACAGAATTATCTGTCGAGGCTTTTTACAGTAGAATGAAAAATTTATTTTCCTACGACTATCTTATGAACTTCTTTATTTTTATCCGTTTGAAGTATCAAAAAGTAAACACCTTTTGATAATCCAAGATCAGAAATATTGATATTCTTTTGATAGCTTCCACCCACTTGAGTTTCATTTAAAACAGTTGCAACTGCCTTGCCTAATACATCGGTAAAACTAATTTTTATTGTACTTTTTTCCGACAGAAAATAATTCACTTGAATAGTTTCAACACAAGGATTTGGAAACGCTGAAGAATTGAAATTTTCAGAAGTATTTTCGGTTATTCCTAAATGTGGAACAGTAGAAATAAGGCTATCGATATATTCTACATTATTTACAACAGGAACACCGCCAACAACAGAAGCCATTATATTCAACACAGGAATCTGTTTTGCCGTTGCCAACCATTTATATTCATAACGCAATGGGCGTGTAATGTTTGTTCCAAAACCAACAAGATCAAGTTCAATAGTATCGGTGGATGCGATAGTTGATTTTATACGCAATGCGTTAAATGTTCCAAAAGGAGTAATCACTGTTCCCCAGCCATCAACTTCGTTCACACGATGCCCTTTTTGCCCATAATACCCAACAGAAGGAATTGGTAAACCAAACTTATAATCACAAGAATCAGTATTCAAATAGTTCATCGGGAAATGGTAAATCACATCATTCGAAGTATACAAAAATGGTAATGGTGCCCCATTTATAGTATATCCGGCACCAATTTGTGAAAACTTACTTGAAGATTCCTTTAAGAAATCATAGGCCATATCCAAAGTAACCCCGGGAATCGGCAAACTTGTTAATACATTGTTCTCATTCCCATATGAAGTATTAAAAATATTAAAAAGCAAATTAAATGGCATCGGAAAAGTTAATGGAGAATCAAACTTTTCGTAACGTTGAAGGTTAGGCACCAAAGTAGAATAATCCCAACTGTAAC
>JAPLDC010000412.1 GCA_026391935.1 Bacteroidota bacterium
GTAATATCCTGAATCGTTCCAACCATACTTAATAATTTACCGTGATTAAACTTCAAACTTCCTACTCCATGAACCCATCGCTCTGCATTATCATCCTTCCGAATAATTTTATATTCCTTATCAAAACTCTTATTCTTACCAATTACTTCATCCCTTAAATAATTAAATAATTCTTTTTGCCATTCAGGATGAATAATGGAAAGCCATCCTTTAATTGATCTATCGAAATCAGCCTCAATTCCGAATATATTATTCAGCAACATTGAACTCGACCATTTATCTGTTATAAAATCTAAAGAATAAGTTCCAAGATTTGCAATGAGCTGTGTTTCCTTTAGAAACCTTTCGCTTTCTCGCAGTTCTTGTTCGATTTGTATACGTTTAGTAATATTCTCTTTGATAGCAATAAAATTTATAATTTCCCCTTTTTCGTTTAAAATAGGAGAGATTATGACCTGTTCCCAATATAGTTCACCGCTCTTAGTAACATTTTGCAATTCACCTTGCCAAATATTTCCTGATAAAATTTGTTTCCACAAGCTTGCATAATCAGAACTTGAAGTATATCCAGATTTTAAAATACGAGGATTCTTTCCCATGACCTCCCCTTTGGAATATCCTGTTGTTTCTAAAAAACGAGGGTTCACATATTCTATATTACCAGTAGTATCTGTAATAACGATTGAAGCGGGATTTTGTTCGATTGCCTGAGAATACTGCAATGTTTTTATATTTTCTTTTTTATGAGTCGTGATATCCAAATTAATCCCGGTAAAAGTTTTTCTTCCATCATATTCTGAAAGCTGAACCTGAACCTCTACAGAATAAATAGTTCCATCTTTTCTACGATGGATTGTTTCAAAACTGATTAGCTCAACTTCTCCTGACAACAAAGGATCGATTTTTTTAAAATATAATTCACGCGTGAATTCAGGCTTGAGATCAACAACAGTTAATTGTTCGATTTCCCTTTTAGAATAACCGATATTTTTTAACACCTTTTTATTCGCAAAAACAATTTTCAAAGATTCTCTATCGAATATTAATATTTCGTTCAGAGAATTTTCTATAATACTTGAAAGACTTTTCACTTTCAAACTCGCTTCTTTGCGTTCTGTAATATCAGCAAAACTTGATATAACGCACTCCTCCTCATTGATAACAACCAATGAAGTAGTTGCTATTCCATTTAATTTTTTACCAAATTTAGTTTTTATTGTAGTTTCTATGTTTTGCAATTGGTAACTCTTTCGAATAGATGTCAAAACATTCTTTCTTTTTTCCGACTCTATAAAAATACCAGAATCAGAGACCGTTCTTTCTTTTAAATCATCTAAAGTAAAGCCTGTCAAATTCAGAAAGGCCAAATTTACATCCAGCAACAATCCGTCAGCTAACCTGCTGAGAATAATAGGAACAGGGCTAAAATGAAAAATTTTACTAAAAAGTTTTTGAGATTCGAAACTTTTCTTTTGAGCCTCAGCTAATAATAATTCTATTTTTTTTAGTTTGGTTATTTCACTGATGGCAATTGAAACAAAATTACCAGATTCCAATTGAACTAAATTAATGGTGATTTCAATTGCAAATTCTGTCCCATCTTTTTTCCTTCCATAGAAGTCCTTTTCAGTTCCTTTTACAATTACTCGGGGAGTAGAAATAAAGTTAGCAAGCTGCTCAAAAATATTTTTATTGAAACGTTCTGGTATAAGGATATCGATGCCTTTTCCAATCAACCCTACCTTTCCATAACCAAAAAGTGTTTCAGTTTTCTCATTAACTAAAACAATTTTTCCATGACTATCCAGAACAATTAAACCATCAGGAAAAGTATCAAATAATGCTTTATATTTATAAATATCATTCATATAGCGTCAACTTTATGTAATATTAATTTTGGTCTGAAATACAAATTACTCATTTCAAAACAACATCAGAGAGAAACGAAAACACAAGCATACTAATACAAATAATGCCTAATTATACAATCTATAAATCGCACATTACTTGGCTAAAGTATAGCATTATCAAATAATATCAAAAAATTAAATCAAATATATTTATTACGAAAGAAAAGCTGAATTATTTAGAACAGCTTTAAAAGAGCTATTAATATGGAGTTCTAAAAAACAAAAATTAAATTTAAAATATTTAGATGTAAGAAAAAGGCTAAATATGTAAGATAATTAATTCAAATTTTGAATTACAGTTTTAAGTTTTTGCGTTATTTCAATTGCAAATTCCTGCATTGCCTTATTTTTGACAGCCATCATTGATGCAATAGGATCAACTGCAAAAACTTCTATATCACCGTTTGCATGCTCTTCAGCTACAACATTACAAGGTAAAAAAACGCCGATCTTGTCTTCGTTTTGCAATGCTTTATAAGCAAAATGCGGGTTACAAACGCCAAGTATTTTATATTTTTTGAAGTCAACATTTATTTTCTTTTTTAATGTTTCCTTCATATCAATTTCAGTTACAATACCAAACCCTTCTTTTATTAATTCGGATGTAACTTGCACTAAAGCTTCTTCGAAGTTCTTAATCTTTAAAATTTTGTTAAAGTAGTAGCTCATAATTGATGATTTAGATTGTTAGCCAGTATTATAACTTGTAATAAAATGGTTAAAAAATATTTATTACTATTGAATTACTTTTTATAAACAGATAAAGGACTAGCGATAATGGTTTGAACAGCATCCTGAAGATGGTCAACCTGCAGCTTATTCATCCCTTTTGTAAATACAGGTGGATGAATAACAACTTCAGCTATACCCGGACTGCCTCCTCCAAACCAAAAATTACCGCGATTTAATCGCTTCCAATTAGTAACAAATGTAACCGGCAAAATCGGAATTTGTTTTTGTATCGCAATAGCAAATGCCCCTGATTTAAAAGACACGAGTTCTGGTGCATTTTTTGAAATTGTTCCTTCCGGAAAAATCACTAAAGGTTTACCATCATCAATTTCTCTTGACATTCTTTTCAATGCTTTGATAGATCCAGTATTGCTATGCCTGTCGACAAGAATATTCATTCCGGATGTATAGTAAATATTGAATAAGGGCCATTTTTCTATTTCCTTTTTACCTGTAAAAACAAAGTAGTTTGGAAAGACGCAGTAAATGCAAAAAATATCAAGAAAAGAGGTGTGATTCGGACAAATTATATATGCGCCAGTTTGAGGTATATTCTCAGCGCCCCTAATCCTTAACCGAGCACCTGCAAGAATCAATAAGGAAAGTGCCTGCAATTTCATTACCTTAAAAGCTGTAGGGAAACGTTTAGGATTATATAAAAAATAATACATGATAGGATACCAAACAATAAGAGAAAGGACGAATACTATTAAATAGTATATTTTAAAAATAACTCGAAATGGTATTAAGATATAGCGCATATTAAATCAATTTTTTATTTATCTATGCACAATTGATTGAAATTTTTTATTATTTAAATGCAGTACTTAGAACGACTGAAATTACTTGAATACAGAACGTTAAAACATGATTAAAGTCATGGTCCTATAAAAAATGTTCTGAAAAATACGTAAAGCAAAACAATTGTTGAAACAGGATCTACTCACACTATTTTGATTGACACGAAAATATTACTCTATCTCGATATCAAATTTTGATAACAAACCAGAGAGTCCGGAAAAAGAAAATTTTGCTTTTTTTATTTTATTAGCTTCGGGGTCGAAAGAATAATTTCTTGCAGTTCTAAAATCAGTTTTTTCAAGTACTGTCCTATTAAATGCGGCATTTTGAAGATCACAATTATTAAAGATAACCTTTGACAGATCTGCTTCTGCGAAATCCACATCCTTTAAGGAACAGTTGATAAAATTTGCAGATTTCATTTTCCTTTGGAAAAAGGAAGAATAATCCAGATGGCAATTCTGAAAATTAGCAGAAAATAAAAAACTATTACAAGTGCCGAAATCCACTCCGACTATTTTGCAATTTTCAAACTTAACATTTTTTAATCCTGAATTATTAAAAATTGCTAATGAAAGGTTGCAATCTGAAAAAACACAATCTGTAAAATCATTATTACTCAGATCACTTTTTGAAAAATTACATTTCGTAAATTTGCAATTGAAAAATTCGCGTTTCGATAATCCCTTTTCCGAGTAATCAACATTTTCAAATGCCTTGTCTTCGTGCAGCTTGTTGTCAGTCATTTCTATACTGTTATTGGCGCCTATTAATCTACTGAAAGTTTTACAGAACTGATCGTAGCATTATATTTATTTCTAATACATACTAAATAAGCTCCGGAAGAAAGATCGGAAGTGCTAACTTGAAAAGTCTGATCACCCTCATTAAAATTCTGTGAAACAATTATTTTTATTAACCTTCCTTGTAGATCAAATAATACTATTTTTAAATATTGTTTTTCTTTTACAGAAAATTTCAATGTTG
>JAPLDC010000530.1 GCA_026391935.1 Bacteroidota bacterium
ACTCCTAATTTTCCATCGGGAAACCCTTTTCTTTGAAACCATTCAAGATAGGAAACGGGCAGATTACATAAAATAGTATTCTTATACCTTCCAAAAGGCATTTTCATTATCACCAATTGCAGTAATAATTGAGAATCCGGTTTGTTTTCTATTTGCTGCATCCTGCTTTTTTATAGTCAGCTTTTACATAAGGATTGTCGAACACCTGAAACGTAATATTTGGTGCGCCAAATAACTTACAATACCTGTCATGATTTGCTTCTTCCGCCTTCTTTAAAGCCAACACAAAGGTCCTTGATTTATATAATTCAGGCATCTTTGCACAAATTGAGGCATAAGCAAAAAGTACATTTTCATTGACGCTTTGCTGCGGTATAAAAGGAGCTAGTAAACTAGCAGCGAATTTATAATCTTTAAAACGAGCAAAAATGTAAGCAAGTTTCAAATTGTTTTGCCAAGAAGATTCCTTGATATTGTAGAATGTCTTTATTTTTTCAATGCACGCTTGTGTTACCAACTCGCTATTCTCAGCTGAATCCATTGATTCAATAATCTTGAATTGCCATTCAATATTCAATGCATCCACATATTTTTTCGGAACATCTGTTTTATACATAGCGTCAATGTTCTTCTGCATTTCGTTTTGAGCCTTGGCATCTCCAATTGTACTATCTAGTTTTACAGCGCAAAATAAATTGTTAAAGATTATATAGTTGTTGGCAGGGTCCAAAGTTGCCAGCTTTTTCATTTCAACAAAATCTTCATCTGTTGCAACATTGTTGTTATACATGAATCGCAATACAACCTGATTATTAAGCAAACCTGAATTTTTTGCTTCAAAAGGAATATTCAATTTCGAAAGCGCTTCACCTGTATATTTTTGTGTTCGCATTTGTTTACCTATGTAATATTGAATTTTCAAGCATTGTTTAATATCAAATTTTTTCATTGCCTGATTAAATTTACTCACCGAAAATTTTTCTTCTTTATTTCCGGTAATGTCATAGGTCACATCCAATATGATCTGAGCAAATCTTTCTTTTCCTAAAATTGGTTCCAATTCATCCGACAATCCTTTGCTATTGATCTCCTGAATAGCTTTTTCTTTTGTCATTTTGGTCAGGTTATCATATTTGCCATCTTCTGCCTCCATCTGAAAAAGGTTCCAGGAGTCGGTTGTTTTTACATTGGTGACAACACCAGCTTTTTGCATTTTTGACAAAGCCTTAATAATACTTTCTGCACGCTTCTTCTGCAATTTTTCATTAAGTTTGGCATCTCCTTCAATTGATGAATAGGCTGTAATATATAACCCTTCAATGAAAAAATCGGGCTCCTGCAATGCAGTAAGAAATGGTTCCATATCCTCTTCTTTATAATCGGATTTATTTTTTTCGAAAGGAACATTAAAATTTAACAATGTAGATTCTGATTTCGGTTCAAAAGGAGGTTTAAAATAAGCAGCACTATCCGGCATCAACAACATAGAAAGTGGTGTGTTTGATTCCTGATCTCCTTGTTCGATTTTTGATGGCATGATCACTTTGCATAATTTCCCATCTTGCACAATAAGTAAGTTCAATTCATACGGACCAGTTATTTTTTTCGGAAGCTCCCCT
>JAPLDC010000368.1 GCA_026391935.1 Bacteroidota bacterium
ACCATCAAGGGCAAATAAATTAAAAAGTAGGAAACGGATTCATTTTTACGATCTCGAAAAGGAGAGAATACAAGAAACTTGAAAACATTATTTGCCGTGTAAAGCATAATGTTCATAGGGACAATAAAAAATAGTTGTGATCCGAAATTTATGATCATATCAGTCAAATAAAAATACCACTTGATGTTCAAAATTAAATTATAAGTAATGTTTTCTACAAAAGAAATAAAATTGGACCAACGAAATGAATCGTTTGGAAAAAAAACATCACGATGTTTGCGTAAACGAAAACGGATCAAGGATTTATCCCAACGCAGTCGCTGTTTTATCAGTTTCTTGAATGTATTAGGAACGCTTGTTTGACAAACTGCTGATGGCTCAAAATGGATCTTATATCCGAGTTTACGAATCTTAACGGTGATATCTCCATCCAATCCCGGACCAATATCCCAGCCCCCTAATCTATCTAGTGCTTCTTTTTTAAATGCTCCGAAAGCACCTGAGATCACACGGTAAATTCCTAATTCGCTTGATGCGATCCTGCCAACAGATATTGTATCCATGTATTCAATCGCCTGAAGTGTGGCACATAAACTTTCTTTGTAATTTCTTACTTGCACATTCCCGCCAATTGCGCCAATATTTAGATCGTAATAAAAAGGCACAAGAATATTTTCGATGGCATCTCTGTCGTAAGAACAATCTGCATCCAAATGAATCACAAACTGACCGCGTGAATAACGTAATCCCAGATTCGCAGCAGAAGCTTTTCCTCCACGAACATCATTTCGTAAATATGTATCTATGAACCCGCTTTTTTTTAAGCTTCTGCATATTTTAGGAGTTGCATCATCCGAACCATCATCAATTACTATCAATTCAAAATTTTGATAGGTCTGTTCTTTTAAAGAGTTAGCTAATTTATAAATATTCTGACCTTCATTTTTTCCTGGTTTCCATAAAATAAGTGTAGTGATCTCGATAAGAAAGAAACGGAAGAATTCAAAGACGAAAAAAAACCAGAACATGCGGAAGAACTTTGCTGCATCAACAGCAGTTGCGTAGTTATAAAGCTCATCAATGTAGCGCATTAATCAAAAAGATCTTTAGTTAATTCTTGTAACTGGATCTCGGCTTTTGTGTGCGAATGCAAGATCTTCCCTTTAGAAAGTACCTTTATATCAAAACCATGAAAATTATTTTTTATTACCTTCTCGATGAGGATACTCAAACTCATTAGTTGTTGCTCTACTTTCATTGTATCAGAATTTATTAATCCTAAATACAATGTTGAAGAATTTTCAAAGGCAATAAAATCCGCAGGATGAATGTTTTCTCGGATCATATGTACAAGATCTTCCAATAATTTCTTTTCTGCTTTTTTTCCGATCTTATTATAAAGTTCGAAAATGTTCTCTAAATTAATTATTGCAATACTCGTTTTTTGCGATGGATTTGCTTTTACGCGTTCCAATTCATAATGCAACATGATCTTAAATGTTGCCATATTTATTGTGCCAAAGATATCTTCTATCTCTTGCCCTGACGACAGAAACCCATTGGTAGCAGCGGACCGTCCCTTTTTAGTCAGTTTGTAAATATTTATTGATTTTGGAATTAAATATTGCACTTCAACATCCTGTGAACAGGAAATACATTTTGCTTTCACAAAGAAATCCTGAAAATTATTATCACAACTATTGCAATGGTGGATAATGGAAGGCTTATCATAGTCAACACCTATATGACGTAAGCCTTTGTTACATTTAGGACAGGTTAAAGTATTATCAATGGAATTTTTATAATCCGAAAGAGGTCCGATATAAGCGCAAGGAAAATGATGTACCAGATCTTCTGATTTAGAATTGGATGAATTGCAATGTGGACAAACCTCCCGATAACTCAAGAATCCGCTACTGCAATGGTTGCATAAATAAATGCGTTCCATAAAATCAGGCCAAATCAAACCTTCCCTTTCTGCCCATTCAAATATTTCCAGCACTTGCGATTCTTCAGCATCATCAAAATGGACGGATATTTCAGGATATGTGTATCCGATAATAGAGCTTACATCAACGTGAGGTTTTAGTGTTTTGAGGTCACGCGTGAACATAAAGTTCAGCACTTTTTTCATTGTCTGTGCTTCAAAAGAGGATATGATCTGATAATCGAGCTGTGTAGTTTTAAAAAATATTTGCTTCACAACTTCTGCGATCTCTTTTATCTGATCGTATGAATAGACAATGCCATCATGCAAATAATTTAAAAATGGATCTTTCGATTCTTTATGATTGATTAAAAAGATTGGTTTTAAATAAAATTCAGGATTGTAATGAGTACGAATTCTTTTGATAATAAATCTAGCAAACTCAGCATCTCTGGCATCTACGATAATAGCATCGTAACCCATTAAATGTTCAATTTTCAGGCTGGAGTTACTGTCGATCGAATAAAACAATAAGTTTTCGTATTCAATCTTATTGTCTTTTATTTCTATGTTATCAAATTTCATTGCAAAATTTTGATTTAGTACTTAAACTTTGTAATAGTAACACTCATCTTATAAAAAGCTCGCCAATGCGAATACTCCTGATCAGAAACAGGATAAATATCAGCTGCAATGGTTCTAGTTGTTGGTTCATAACGTTTTTGGAATTCGTCTGGAAGCGGATAAGTCGCATAGTAGAACCGTTTGATGATCCCTTTGCTTTCTGTTCCATCAGGGAATACAATATTTACCATATCACCTTCTTTAAAATAATTCAAGTCTTCCTGTTCAAAAAAGCCTTTCACATACATTGGCGTGTTCTTGTGAATGGCCATAATTTGTTCTGATTTTAAAGCCACTTCATACTGATGTGTATAAATACGGGTAACCGTTCCATCGATTGGAGAATAAAAAACCTTTACAGCATTTTCATCATTATTGCCATTCCCTCCTCCACCAATAGAGCCACTCTTTGTACTTTTAACGCGAGGAGCTTTGATCATACTATTCAATTGTTTTAATAAACCATACAACTGATTATTCTCACTTGTCAGTTTAGCAATTGCAGTACTTAATCGTAAAATTTCGTTCTGAACATATTCCAATCTGTTTTTTGGTAACACATCCAAAACAACTTCATTTTGTAATCGCTGGATCTCTGTTTTGTAGCTGGCGATGAGAGCAGCGGATTCGGTAATATCTATTTTGTTCAAAGCCACTTTTTTCATCAAGGCATATTTTTCCTTTTCGATCCAATCCCATTCATTGTCGTAGCTGGTCGCTGTGATTCCTCCGGACAATGAAATGTTACCCCATAAATTATCTTTATCCAAAGTATAGGTAAACAAAGAGTCCCCCACTTTAACGGTATCTCCTTCCTCCTTTTGAAACCCAATGATCCTGCAATCATCCGTTAAACGAATACTTACGTTTTCAAAAAGCACTTGCCCATCCGCTTTGATGAAAAATATTTTATTGATGGCATAATATCCTAAAAAAAGGAAAACAAGCGATAAGAAGACTATATAGATCACCCTATCCCAGTTACGCTTTGGCCTTTTGGTCTCTTCGTTAACTACTCGGATTACTGAATCTATAAATTTATTATTTTTCTTGTATCACACTCAATTCATCCAACTTTACAAATGTTTCAAGATCGTGTAAAGCAAATTTTGTTGCGTTAAGAGTCGTATTTAATTCCTTAATCAATTGTTCGCATTCCATTCTGTTTTTAAAATCTTTTGCACGTAAAGCAATTATGGTTTTATCGGCATCAATAGCGAATTCCTCTTTCACTTTTTTAATAATAAAACCTGCATTCGGGTGCTCATAAGCCATCAGATAAACCAAGTCAGCTTGTGCATATATCTCCTTTAAAGTAACTTCTGGATAAAAGACAGGAATAGAAACACATAATTTCAGACCTTTTTGAGCGCAATACAGTTTTGTTTTTTTTAATAGATCGATATATTGATTCAAATATTTTTCCTTATTCGTGTCGTAATCATTCAAAACATGTGGTTCAACATCAAGATGAATTGCCGAGATCATTGTCAGGTCCAACCCATTTGTTAGCGAATCAAAATAAATGGAAGGGTCTTTTGAGGAAAGTAACTTATTATTTCCAACCAATAATTCAGATCTAATGCCTTTGGAAGCCAATTTTGAAAACAAATTCAAGGCTTCCGTTTTGTTTGAGTTATCTTTTTTCAGGGAGATTATTGCAGTAGAAATTTTATTTAAACGCAAATATTCTTCAATGTATTCAGGAGTATATTTTATTTGTGCCTCAGACCAAATATACATCGCCTTTTCTGTTTTTTCACGGACTACTTTCATTGTATCTGAACTATAAGGTTTAATAAATGCTGACACTTCCGAGCCGGGGATCTTTGAATTGATATCCAATAATTGCAAATACATATCTTGCTGAAGATCGAGCATTTCAATATCTACAGCCAAAAGTTCGTCTAATAAATTTAAAGCACTCAAAGGATTGAATTCAAAATCACCAAATTTTTCCTTTACTCTTTCGATCCTGATCAACTCCTCGTATTTTTTGCGTTTTTCAAAAAAGTTATTGTATTGTTTTAATTTATATCTGAATTCATAAAAAGTGTTTAAAAGATCCCGCTCACCTGTCGAAGCATTTTCCTTTTGTTGGTATTCCAATAGTTTTGCTTGCGCTGAAATAACCTCTTTGTTTGCCTTTATTCCCAAAGGAATTGGAACAGCAAGTCCTAATCCTGCAGAAATAAAGCTCTTGCTCACATTTGTTGTTTTGGACAGATCGTAGTAATTATAGCGCAATTGTGTATTCAATCTGACATCACTCAAAGGTTTATGAGCAAGTTCAAGATTCTCGATCTCTAATTTTAAAATACTGTCATTCATGGAATTATTTTCGCTGAATGAAAATGCTTTAGAAATATCGACATCAAAAAGAGGAAGCACTTTTTTAGGAAGTGTGCTTTCATTGATTTGAAGCGAAAGCTGATCATTATAACTTTTATATATCTGATCCATGCTGGCTATGTCAACTTGTTGTTGCATTATTTGAAGCAGATCCAGCCTTGGCAAATGCTTAAGCAAATACAATTCATTAGCGATGGAGATCTTGTCATCGATAATTTGCTGACGTTTCTGAAGCAATTTTATTTTTTGAATATTAAACGAATAAATAATCTTGTGAGAAACTGTTATAAAATCATTTCCGTTTAATTTCGTTATAGGCTTTAAGGAGTTTATGATATTCTCGTTCTTGAGGATCTGCTCTTTATAACGGTTGTTTACTAAGCCATCTGATAAAATATTCCAATCCAGTCCCGCTTGCAACCTTCTGTTATATGCTAAAATATCATCTGCATTGAAGCCGGTATTAAAATTCTCCAAATAATTGGCTGTGCCTTCTAAACCCAGATTTTGTTTTAACGCGTGGATTTTTGCATCATTCACTTTATTCTGGTAATCTGCAATCGAAAGTGAATCACTGGCTTTTATAGAATACAGCTCAGGAATAATAGCGTAATTTTCGAAATCAGGTCTTGAATTAGAAAGATCATTGTATTTATTCCAAAAAGTAGTAAGGTTGGCTATTTTTGAGGTAATTAAAGAGTCTTTATTAAACCCTATTTGGGAAAAGGAATGAAAAACCAAAAGACACAACATTAGTGTAGCAAATGTTCTGATTGCCAGGTTTTTCATGAGAGATACTTTTATCTTTAATTTTTGGGGATGCGAAAATAGTGATAATTAGTCAGCAAATCAAAACATTTTATCGATAAAATGTTTGGGTTGAGCGAAGTATGCTGATTTTATCAGTCTAATTAAAGTCGTTTTTCTATTTGATAGTTATTTCTATTTGCAGAACTGCGTGAGATCAGCTCTCCAAGAAAGCCGGCAAGAAATAATTGAGTACCGATTATCATCGCTACCAAAGCTAAATAAAACAGAGGTTTTTCAGTTACATCCCTTGTAGGGATCATGTATGCGGATTTATATATTTTTTCGATGATCAGATACAAGGAAACGCCTCCTCCGAAAAGGAAGGATAAGGTGCCCCATAATCCGAAAATATGCATCGGGCGTTTTCCGAATTTAGAAATAAAAGTAATGGACATCAGGTCCAGGAAGCCATTTATAAAACGTTCGAAGCCGAATTTAGTAACGCCATATTTTCGTTCCCGGTGTTGAACAACCTTCTCTTCTATCTTCGTAAAGCCTGCCCATTTTGCGATTACCGGAATGTAACGGTGCATTTCGCCATAAACCTCAATGTTTTTCACTACATCTTTACTATAAGCCTTTAGTCCACAGTTAAAGTCGTGCAAATTATTGATACCACTGGTTTTGCGAGTAGCCCAATTGAATAATTTTGTAGGTATTGTTTTTGAGATCGGATCATAGCGCTTTTGCTTCCATCCCGAAACAAGGTCTAGTCCGTCAACAGCGATCATTTTATACAATTCAGGGATTTCATCAGGTGAATCCTGAAGGTCTGCATCCATTGTAATTACAACATCACCTTGAACAGCCTCAAAACCTACATTAAGAGCAGCAGATTTGCCGTAATTTCTCCGGAATTTTATCCCTCGTATGTTTTGATTTTTTGCGGAAAGATGCTCGATTACATTCCAGGATTTATCCTTAGAACCATCGTCAATCAAGATTATTTCGTAGGAATAGGAAAAAGTATTCATCACCCTTTCTATCCAATCACATAATTCTGGCAAGGATTCTTCTTCGTTGTATAAAGGAATGACTACTGAAATGTTCATATGTAGGCAAATATATATACAAAATGCGAAACTGTATGATTCTGTTACATTTTTTTAACAGCCAATTAAAATATATTAGAAACAATAGAAGATAAAAACTTTAGTGCGCTAAGTGTCTTCGTTGGTAATAGACTCAAATAAGGAAGTATTAAAATGAAATTTCCATTTTGAACTTAGCAAAATATTCTTACTTTTGTGCTGGGGTAAGTCCATTACAAGCAGCTCCCTTTAACCCTCCAGGTGCGGAAGCAAGCAAAGGTACTAGGTTGAGCGCTGTGCTAATGGTAGCTTACCCCTTCTTTTTTTCTAAATCATATTCTTTTCGTTCATTTATTTAAGAAATGATAAAGTAACTTGATATTTGTTAATACGCTTCATCACAATACGTTTTTTTATTTCAGCTACTTATCAAGACTTTTCCACATTCAACTATTCCTTGCTGTATCTTTCTAATTTTGTCAGGAATTAGTTAATGAACCACAAACTATACAACCTTAAACTAAAATAATATGAAATTTTTTATCGACACAGCAAACCTTGCTCAAATTAAAGAAGCACAAGATCTAGGCGTATTGGATGGTGTTACTACTAATCCATCGCTAATGGCAAAAGAAGGCATCAAAGGACAAAAGAATATTCTGAAACATTATGTGGATATCTGTAAAATTGTTACTGGTGATGTAAGTGCAGAAGTTATTGCGACCGATTTTGCGGGAATGGTTAAAGAAGGCGAGGCATTAGCGAAACTTCACAAACAAATTGTTGTGAAGATCCCAATGATCAAAGACGGTATTAAAGCAATTAAATATTTTTCTAAAAAAGGTATCCGTACAAATTGCACATTGGTCTTCTCTGCCGGACAAGCATTGTTAGCAGCGAAAGCAGGAGCATCATATGTTTCTCCGTTTATCGGAAGATTGGATGATGTTTCTACAGATGGACTACGTTTGATCGAAGATATCCGTTTGATCTATGATAATTATGCTTATGAAACAGAAATTTTAGCAGCTTCTGTTCGTCATCCGATGCACATAATCAATTGTGCTCAGATAGGCGCAGATGTTGTTACATGTCCATTAAGTGCAATTACGGCATTGTTAAAACATCCTTTGACAGATAGTGGATTAGCACAATTTTTAGCCGACGCGAAAAAATAATTATTCAATATCAGCAGTAAGCAATTTTTACAATCAATTGTTTACTGCTTTTTTATTTCCCTTTTGTCATTAATATAATTTCCTTATTTCAAATATGCTTCTCCGAATCAATCCCGAAAAGCCCAATTATGAAGAGATTGCACAAGTTGTAGAATGCTTGCGCAACGGAGGTGTCGTTATTTATCCTACAGATACTGTTTACGGAATTGGTTGTGATATTAACAAACAGCGGGCTGTTGAACGGGTATGTAAGATCAAAGGAATTGATCCTGAAAAAGCAAATTTTTCTTTTATCTGTTCTGATCTAAGCCATCTGGCTGATTTCACAAAACCTATTAGTACATCCGTATACAAGGTTATGAGAAAAGCGTTACCTGGACCTTTTACATTTATTCTTGAAGCAAATAATAATGTTCCGAAATTATTTAAAAGCAAAAAGAAAACAGTTGGAATCCGAATTCCGGATAATACGATTTGCAGGGAAATTGTAAAGCAATTAGGAAATCCGTTGATGAGCACATC